>JBGSTN010000027.1:0-2102 GCA_041736455.1 Burkholderiaceae bacterium
CTGCTCGCCGTTGCCGCGCGCCCGAGCGCAACCGGTCGAGTGCCGTCTGGTGCGACGATGCTGGTCTGTGCGAGTGCCTCTCGATCCAGTTCGCGCGTGCGTTCCAGGGCGAGTTGCGGACTGATCAGGCCTTCATCGAGCAGATCGAGTGCAATGCGGGCTGCTGCCCGCGGCGTGCGTTTGCCGGCGCGGGCCTGGAGCATGAACAGTTGTCCGTCCTGAACCGTGAACTCGAAATCCTGCATGTCGCCGAACGCACGCTCGAGTTGCCGTGCCGCTGCCGACAGTTCTTGCCAGACCTGGGGCAGTACGCCAACCAGTTCGTCGCGCCCGTCGAATAGCGCCTCGGTCGCTTCGTCGAAGTTCGCTGCAGGCAGGCCGGCCACCACCTCGCCATAGGTTGACACCAGGCGCCGGTATGCGTCCCAGACCAGCCTGGGATTGCCAGTCTGACGCAGCAGGCCATGAACCGTCGCATCACACAGACCGATATTCAGCAAAGTGTCCATCATGCCCGGCATCGACACCGGCGCACCGGAGCGCACCGCCAGGAGCAGCGGCAGGCGTGTATCACCCAGGACGAGACCGGTCGAACGTTCCAGCGCGTCCAGGCCGGCGCGCCAAAGGTCGTTGGCCGCGAACGCCTTTCGCCGTTCGGGAAATACGCAGTACTGGGTACCGATCACGAAGGCCGCAGGCACCGGCAGCGCCAATTCGGGCATCCGCAGCAGGTTCCAAGCCTTGAAGCCCATGCTCTGAGGTGATGCGTGACCGTCGATGCGTCGGTCGTCGCCACTCCCGATCAGATAGATCTCGGCAGGAAGAACGAGTGGGAAGGGGGTCCCGAGTGGAACCTCGTCGCGTTCCGTCCCGTCATGGTCGTCACTTGTGCGCGTGTGATGTCGTTCTCGCATCATCCGCGCACACCGGCGTTATCGAAGGCCACATCCCGCAAGCCGTATGCCGCGGCAAGCAAGTGATCGGAGGCCAGTTCGAGCGTGCCGGCCAGATCGATGGCGAGCATCAACGAGGGTGCGTCATGGATAACGTCGAAGATCACCCGTCGTGCGTCGCGCAGCATTTCTTGGCGCGGTCGTTGGATGCGAATGACGCATCCCTGCGCCGTTGCGATTCCCGCGTGAGACGCTCTTCAGTCGCCGCCAGAAACGAAAACGGCACCCGAAGGCGCCGCAGATCGTCGATGACGAAAACCGCTGTTGGTGGGCGGTGCAGGGTTCGAACCTGCGACCCCTGCCGTGTGAAGGCAGTGCTCTACCGCTGAGCTAACCGCCCGGACCGTTGATGACATGGTGGTCTGTTCAGCCGGATAGCCGGCTCCCGAGGGAACCGGCCCGGCAGAAGCCCGGCGCTGGTCGGCACCGTTGATCCGGTTGATTCGCCGCTCGCGCTGACGAATGAAGGAATTCTGCCACAAACCCTTGAAAATGACTGCTTGACCACGGCTTTTCTCGAGCTTGACTGGCTACAAGCTCGGCGGTGATCAGTCTTAATGGGTAATTGAAGTCTTGCTTATTCGGTCGTCGCTTGCGCAGAACTTGATGGTCGAGCCGGACACGCGCAACGTGGCCAAGGCTCGATGATGAACACGGCATGGCGCATCGTGTTGCTGTTGGTGCTCGCGGTCGGGCTGATGGCCATCATGACGCGGTGTGCGACCGCCTGCACGCCGTGTCGGGCATATGAGGCGAATTCGACCTGCCTTGTTCACGAGATCGTATCGACGTCGAACCTGCGCGAGGCGAGCGCGCCGTGCCGTGAGCCTGTCGACATGTCGTCGGTTGCTCCGTCGAGACGATTGAATACTCGCCTGGCAAGGATTCCGGTGATTTCTCTGACCATGCCCGAGGCGATACCTATTGCGATGCGATGCGCACTGCCGCGGATTGCACACCCGAACTTCGATGGCAGGCTGCAGTCAGTCAAAGACGGCCTGACGCTGGAGGTGGAGACGCTGGTGATCTGATTCACTCGCTCAGACCCGGCTTGGCGTTGCGCGCAACGCCAGCGGCAAACCCGTCGCGAACTCGTTCGCCGCGGGCTTTGTCGCTGGCGGACGCGGCAATGGCCGTTCAGGCACCGGT
>JBGSTN010000076.1:0-1673 GCA_041736455.1 Burkholderiaceae bacterium
CGCACTTCGCGATACTGATCTCTGGATTGCGCGCAATCTCGACATGCTGGTCCTCGCCTATCTCGCACGGGCACTCGTTGGCGCAACGCCACCGCTCGTCTACGAGTGTCTCGACATACATCCGCTGATGACGCGGAGAGACCCGATCGGTCGCTTGATGCGCGGGGTGGAGCGGCGACTGCTGCAACGCTCACGACGCGTGATCGTCAGTTCACCTGGCTTCATTCGGGAATACTTCGACGTCCACCATCGGGATGTCTGCCACGCAAGCATCATCGAAAACAGACTGCCCGATTCGGTGGCGCCGACTCAGCGGCCGGCGCTGGGTCCGGTCAAGGACGCGGACGAACCGATCGTCATCGGCTGGTTCGGCAATCTGCACTGTGCTCGTTCGCTTCAGCTGCTGCACGGCGTTGCCGCGGCCCTGCCCGACAGGGTCCAGGTCATTCTGTACGGCATGCCGAGCCTCGCTGCGATCCCGAAATTTGCTGCTTGCGTACACGATCTGCCCAACTTCATCTTTCGCGGTCAATATCGTTATCCGGACGACCTCGCGCGGATCTACGGTGAGCTCGACGTGATCTGGGCCGGCGACTTCTACGACATCTCGTTCAACTCGCGATGGCTGCTACCGAACAGGATCTACGAAGGCGGGTTCTTCGGGGTGCCGCCGATCGCACCGGCGGACGGCGAGACGGGCCGCTGGATCGAGACGCGGAGCTCGGGCTGGCTCGTCAATGAGCCAGTCGAGCATTCGTTGTTGCGGCTGGTGCAGTCGCTCACGCATGAGCAGATACACGCGCGACGCAGGGAATTGCTCGGTTGCGATCGGGCGTATTTCACGGCGCCCGACTCCGAACTGTCGGCCTTCGTGGATCAGGTGCTGCAACACGCCTGAGCAACGCTTTGCCCGTTCGCCGGATAGGTTGATTTCGTCGGCTCGAGCACATTGCCGGCGGCGGCGTGGATCGCCCCCGCACGCCAAGACCGCGCCGCCGGCAGCAGTGGTCGCGGTAAACGCCCTGGCGTCAGCGCAGTCCGCGCCCTGGCGTCAGCGCAGTCCGGCCATGTAGTCCGATACGGCCCGGATCTCGGCGTCCGACAGTCGCGCTGCGATCGCTGACATGATGACATTGTTATTGCGTGTGCCCTGGCGGAACGCGGTCAGCTGGCTGGCCGTGTACTCGGCGTGCTGGCCGTGAAGCATCGGGTACTGAGCGGGGATGCCGGCACCGGCCGGACCATGACAACCGGCACAGGCCGGCACGTTCTTGGCCGCGATCCCCGAACGATAGATCTTCTGACCGGTTTCGACGAGGGCCTTGTCGGAAGCCGCAGCGGGATCGAGCTTCTGACTGCCGTACCAGGCGGCGAGATTGCGGATGTCGTCGTCGGAGAGCTGGTTGGCAAACACCGACATGATCGCGTTGTTGCGCTCCGGTGGGGCGCCATCGACCGACTTGAAATTGTGGAGCTGCTTCGCGAGGTATTCGGGGTGCTGGGCGGCGAGCTTCGGATTCACCGGCAGCGCACTGTTCCCATCGGCACCATGACAAGCCAGGCAGACCTGCGACGCGATCGTGCGGCCAGCTTCGGCATCGGCGGGCTTGGGCGCTTCGGATGACGCGGCATCAGCGGCCATTGCTGCGGGAGCAACGAAAGACACGGCGGCT
>JBGSTN010000081.1:0-3324 GCA_041736455.1 Burkholderiaceae bacterium
CGAGCGCGTCTGAAGGCGGCACCGAACTCGAAGCGGGCACCGGTCCCGAAACCGGGCCCGAAGCCGACGCCAGGGCCTGCGCTCATATCGGCTCGCGCGCCGTCATCCGCGACGGCATCGGCATCGACGTCACCGGGTTCGACGGGCTGCGCGTCGGGTTCCGGTTTGCCGATCCGGTTCTTGTTGCGTCTGAGAAATCCGAACATACGATCTAAGGCCCTGCGGCCAGGCGGCATTGCACCCGGCGGAATCTGGGTTGCGGTCTACACTCATTCTATTGGATCGACCGTCCCCTCCAGGAGTTCTCGTCTTGCCCGACCAGTCCATCGCATGGCTCGCGTTGCTATCGGATGTCGTCCGGCACCTTCGACCGGCAGCGCTGCGTCTGCTGATCGTTCCGCTGGCAGTCACGTGGTTGGGCACCGGTTTGCCGGCGCATGCCGATACCGCCTCGAAGACCACGGAGCGGACCTTGGCGAACGGGCTCAAGGTCATCGTGCGCGAGAATCCGCGCGCGCCGACCGCGGTCCAGATGATCTGGTATCGCGCGGGCTCGATCGACGAGGTCAATGGCCGGACCGGCATCGCTCACCTGCTCGAACACATGATGTTCAAGGGTACGCGGGACTATCCTGATGGCGCGTTCAGCAGGCACGTGGCCCGCGTGGGTGGGCGCGAGAATGCCTTCACCAATCGCGACTACACGGCCTACTACCAGCAGGTCCTGGCCACCGAGTTGCCGGAGATGATGGCTCTCGAAGCCGATCGCATGCACAACCTGACCCTGGTGCCGGAGCTGTTCATGCGTGAGCGGGACGTGGTCAAGGAAGAGCGGCGACTGCGCGTCGACGACAGCGCGATGGGACGTTTCAACGAGCAATTGATGGCCTTGTCCTACACGGCTTCGCCGTATCGAAGTCCGGTGATCGGCTGGATGGGGGATCTCGAGCGCCTGACCGTCGAGGATGCGCGCGAGTGGTACTCGACCTGGTACGCACCGGGCAATGCCGTACTGGTGATCGTCGGCGACGTCGATACCGAACAGATCCTGGCGACTGCGGAGCAGACCTTCGGCAAGGTCGAGTCGCGCGCATTGCCGTCGCGACGCATTACGCCCGAACCGGTTCAGCAAGGCATTCGACGTGCGCAGGTCAAGGCACCGGCCAAGGCGCCGCAGGTCGTGATGGCCTTCCAGGCACCGAAGCTGACCGACATCGATGGCGATGTCGATCCGTATGCACTCGAGATGCTCGCCGCGGTGCTCGATGTCGGCGATACGGGCCGCCTGACCCGCCATCTCGTGCG
This sequence comes from Burkholderiaceae bacterium, assembly GCA_041736455.1. GTDB lineage: Bacteria > Pseudomonadota > Gammaproteobacteria > Burkholderiales > Burkholderiaceae_E > JAUIAI01. Next base: position 1,306 of record JBGSTN010000081.1, read on the forward strand.
CGAGCAGCGTCTGGCCAATGGCGTCGACGCGTCCTACACGATGATGTCGCGAGGGCCCGTGCAGTTCACATTGAGCGGCACGCCGGCCGCGGGGCGATCGGTGGGCGAACTCGAAAGTGCATTGCGCGCCGAGGTCGCGCTGGTCGCCAATGATGGCGTGACCGAAGACGAACTCGCGCGCATCAAGACCCAGTACGTCGCCGAGCGGATCTATGGCCGGGATTCGTTGTTCGGTCAGGTGATGGAGATCGGCATGCTCGAGATGACCGGGTTCTCCCACCAAGATGAAGATCGCCTGCTCGGCCGGTTACGGTCGGTCACGCCCGAGCAGGTGAAGGCTGTCGCTGCGCGCTATTTCGGCGACGACGGGCTGACGGTCGTGACGCTGGATCCGCAAGCTCAGCCCGAAGCGCTTGCGATCTCTCCGAGGCAGACGCATTGAACGAAACATCATTGGCACGGTCCGTGTGCGCCCGCATCGACCGGCGCGCACGGATCTTCCTGCTGCTGGCGTCGGCATTGCTGCTGGGGGCGACCAACGCTTCAGCGACGCTGTCGATCGAGCAATGGCGTACGAGCCAGGGCGTCAAGGTGCTGTTCGTGGCGGCCAGCGATATCCCGATGCTGGACATCGAACTGACTTTCGATGCCGGCTCACGACTCGATCCTGCCGACAAGACCGGTATGGCGGGAATGACGGCGTCGTTGCTCGATGCCGGCGCCGGCGCTCGGGACGAAGCAGCGGTGGCCGAAGCCTTTGCCAGACTCGGTGCGCGTCGATCCAGTGGCGCAGGCGACGATTCGGCGTCGGTTCGACTGCGCACGCTCACCGACCCCGCTGAATTCGAAGGGGCCATCGAACTCTTCATCGACATGATCGCGCGTCCGACATTTGCGGAAAGCGTTGTCGCGCGAGAGCGGGAACGGCGGGTGCAACGGATCCAGGAAAGCCTGGAGCGGCCCGGCAGCGTGATGAGTCGGGAATTCGACGGGTTGATCTATGCGGACCACCCTTACGGGCGCTGGTCGACGGTCAACAGCATCTCCGCCTTGTCGCGTGACGATCTGGTCGCGTTCCATCGTCGCAACTACTCGCGCGCACGCGCATCGATCGCGATGATCGGCGCCATCTCGCGCCAGCAGGCTGAACGACTCGCCGAGCGGCTGGTGGCCGACCTGCCGCAGGGCGAAGCGGGCAACCAGATGCCGCCGGTCAAGCCGATCGTCGCGCAGGAGAAGTGGATCAAGCATGCGGCCTCGCAAAGCCACATCGTCGTCGGCGCACCGCTGCTCGCGCGTGGCGATCCCGATTTCTTCCCGATGATGGTTGCCAATCACGTCCTGGGCGGAGGCAGCTTCGTCTCGCGCCTCTATTCGGAGATCCGTGACAAGCGCGGTTTTGCCTACAGCGTTTCGTCCGGTTTCTCGCCGCGCCTGCAGCCTGGTCCTTTCTCGATCACCCTTCAGACGCGCCGCGAAAATACCGATGAAGCGTTGCAGGTCGTGCGTGAGGTGCTCGCCACATTCGTTCGAGAAGGACCGACCGAAAGCGAACTCGAAGCGGCCCGTCAGAACCTGGCCGGTTCGTTTGCCCTGAGCATGGATTCCAACAGCGAGATCCTCGGGCTGATCGGACGCATCGGCTACTTCGACCTGCCCCTCGATTGGCTGGACAAGTGGCCGGGACGGGTGCGCGCGGTGACACTTGCCGAGGTGCGTGACGTCTTGACACGACGCCTGCATCCCGAGCAGATGGTCACCGTCGTCGTCGGTCAGGGTGCGCCCGCGAATTGAACGCCAGGGGGATCCGGCCGGGCTTGCACCGAAAGACGCTTGCGCAGCCGTCGTCATCGGCCATGGCGGGTTCGACGCCGGACAACGCCTCGTCGGCAAAGCGGTCGATGCCCAGGCCGTCGCCGGGCAAGGTGCGGATCGTCGGCGGCTTGCTGCGACGAACGCCACTGATCGTCGCAGCGGACGTTCCGCACATGCGCCCGACACCCGAACGCGTGCGGGAAA
>JBGSTN010000083.1:0-3727 GCA_041736455.1 Burkholderiaceae bacterium
GACGCACGACGCCGCCCGGCGCAACGGCGTGGTCCAGCGCCGCTGCGAGCAGCGCCTTCGTGTATTCATGGCCCGGATGGTCGAAGATCCGCTGCGCCGGACCATGCTCGACGACCAGGCCGTCGCGCATCACCAGCACCTCGTTGGCCAGCGCGCGGACCACCTTCAGGTCATGGCTGATGAAGAGGTAGGCCAGGCCATGTCGTGCCTGGAGTTCGCGCAGCAGGTCGACGATCTGCGCCTGTACCGACATGTCGAGCGCGCTGGTCGGCTCGTCCAGCATGACGAATCGTGGTTGCAGGACGATTGCCCTCGCGATCGCGATCCGCTGACGTTGTCCGCCCGAGAATTCATGCGGATACCGGTCCATCGCCGACGGGTCGAGGCCGACTTCGAGCAGGGCCGCTGAAACCCGTTGGATCCGTTCGTCGTCGCGCATGCCGGGATTCTGGATCGTAAGGCCTTCGGCGACGATCTGTGCGACCGACAGCCGTGGCGAGAGCGAGCCGAACGGGTCCTGGAAGACGATCTGCATGGCCTGGCGAAGCGGCCGCATCGCACGTGCATTGAAGCCGTCGATGCGCCGACCCTGGAAGGTGATCTGTCCTTCCGAGGCGAGCAGCCGCAACAGGGCCAGACCCAGTGTCGTCTTGCCCGAGCCGGACTCGCCCACGACGCCCAGCGTCTGGCCGGCGCGCAACGTGATGTCCACGCCGTCTACCGCCTTGATGTGGCCCACCGTGCGCCGCAGGAAGCCGCGCTTTACCGGAAACCAGACTTTCAGTTTCGTCGCCTGCAACAGCACGGGTCGACTGGCATCGGCAAGCGGCGGCGAACCGGCCGGCTCCGCGGCGAGGAGTCTGCGCGTGTAGGGGTGATGCGGCTGCTCGAAGATACGCTTGACCGGTCCGTGTTCGACGATCAGTCCGTTCTGCATCACACAGGCCCGATCGGCGAAGTGGCGCACGATGCCCAGGTCATGGGTGATCATCAGGATCGCCATGCCGAATTCGTCCTGGAGGCCTTTCAGCAGCGCCAGGATCTGCGCCTGCACCGTCACGTCGAGCGCTGTCGTGGGCTCGTCGGCGATCAGCAACCTTGGTTCGTTGGCGAGCGCCATCGCGATCATCACCCGCTGGCGCTGGCCACCCGACAGTTGATGCGGATAGCTCTGCAGGCGTGCCTGCGGATCGCGCAGGCCGACCCGTTCGAGCAGATCGAGCGTGCGTCGACGTGCGGCATCGGCCCGCATGCCGCGATGGATGGCAAGCGTTTCGCCGATCTGTTGCGCCACGGTGTGCAATGGATTGAGCGAAGTCATCGGCTCCTGGAAGATCATCGCGATCTCGTTGCCGCGCACGCGTTGCAGGTCGCGCTCGTTGCCTGCGAGCAGTTCCCTGCCGGCGAATCGTATCGAGCCCGACGGATGATGCGCCGCCGGGTAGGGGAGCAGCTTCAATATCGACAACGCGGTCACCGATTTGCCCGAGCCCGATTCGCCGACCAGGGCGAGCGTCTCGCCGCGCGCGACATGCAGGTCGATGCCGTGCACCGCGCGCTGGGCCTCACCCGCCTGACGGAACTCGACGGCGAGATTCCTCACGACCAGCAAGGCGTCTTCCGGGGTCGCATCCGCCTGATCTGTCCGGTTCGTCGTCATGCGAAGGTCTTGCGCGGGTCGAAAGCATCGCGTACCGCTTCACCGGTGAAGACGAGCAGACTGAGCATCAGCGATACCACGGCGAAGGCGGTCAGACCCAGCCAGGGGGCCTGCAGGTTGGCCTTCCCTTGCGCGAGCAGTTCGCCGAGCGAAGGCGAGCCGGGCGGCAGGCCGAATCCGAGGAAGTCGAGTGCTGTCAGCGTCGTGATCGAACCCGAGACGATGAACGGCATGAAAGTGATCGTCGCCACCATCGCGTTCGGCAACAGGTGCCGGAACATGATCTTGCGATTCGACAGCCCGAGGGCGCGTGCAGCACGCACATACTCGAAATTGCGACCGCGCAGGAATTCGGCGCGAACCACGCCGACCAGCGCAGTCCAGGAGAACAGCAGCAGGATGCCGAGCAGGAGCCAGAACGAGGGCGTGATGAACGCCGCCAGAATGATCAGCAGATAGAGCGTCGGGACCGAGGTCCAGATCTCGATGAAGCGCTGGAGGATCAGGTCGGTCCAGCCGCCCACGTAACCCTGCACCGCGCCTGCGACCACGCCGATCACCGATGACAGCGCGGCCAGTACGACGCCGAAGATCACCGAGAGACGAAAGCCGTAGATCAGCCGGGCCACCACGTCGCGCCCCTGGTCGTCGCTGCCCAGCCAATGACGGTTGCCCAGCCGGCAGTTCGGATCGTCCAGTCCGCGCGCCGGATCGACTTGTCCGCTGGCATCGGGTTGCGAGCCGAGCGGGTACTGCGCGCAAAGCTGTTCGGGACTCATCAGCCATGCCGGCGGCGCGGGCGCGGGAGCCGGCAGTGCGTTGTTGACCGTGCGATAGTGATAGCGGATCGGCGGCCAGATCGCCCAGCCGTTCGCCTCGATCTCCTGCTGGATGAAGGGATCGCGGAAATCGGTGATCGCCAGGAAGCCGCCGAATTTCTCTTCGGGGTAATCGCTTGCGATCGGCATCAGCCATTCACCTTTGTAGTAGGCGATGATGGGTCGATCGTTGGCAAGCAGTTCGGCGAACAGACTCACGACGAACAGGGCCACGAACAGGATCAGTGACCAGTATCCGCGCCGATTCGATCGGAAGAGCGCCCAGCGCCGTTGATTGAGGCCCGAGAGACGCGCCATTCAGAGCGCCCTGGCGTCGAAGTCGATGCGCGGGTCGATCCACGTGTACACCAGGTCGCTCAGCAGATTGGTGACGAGCCCGAGCAACGAGAAGATGTAGAGCGTCGCGAACACAACCGGGTAGTCGCGATTGATGGCCGACTCGTAGCCGAGCAGGCCCAGTCCATCGAGCGAGAAGATCGTTTCGATCAGCAGCGATCCGGCGAAGAAGGCGCTGATGAAGGCACCCGGGAATCCGGCGACGACGATCAGCATCGCATTGCGAAAGACGTGTCCGTAGAGCACGCGCCGCTCGCTCAATCCCTTGGCGCGCGCAGTGATCACGTATTGCTTCCTGATCTCGTCGAGAAAGGAGTTCTTGGTGAGCAGTGTCATCGTTGCAAACGAGGACACTGCCATGGCGGTCAGGGGCAACACCAGGTGCCAGGCATAGTCGAGAATCTTCTGCCACCACGTGAGGCTCGCGAAATCGTCCGACACCAGGCCGCGCAGCGGGAACCAGTTCCAGAACGAACCGCCTGCGAACAGGACCACCAGCAGAATCGCGAACAGGAACCCCGGTATCGCATAGCCGACGATGATCACGCCGGAGGTCCAGAGGTCGAAGCGCGAGCCATCGCGGACCGCCTTGGCCACGCCGAGCGGCACCGATACCGCGTAGGAGATCAGCGTCAGCCAGAGGCCCAGCGAAATCGACACCGGCAGCTTTTCCTTGATGAGCTGGAGCACCGATACATCGCGAAAGAAGCTTTCGCCGAAGTCGAACGTGGCGTAGTCGGTGATCATCTTGAAGAACCGCTCATGCGCCGGCTTGTCGAAGCCGAACTGCTTCTCGAGCGATGCGATGAAGTCCGCGTCCAGCCCCTGCGCGCCTCGATAGGTTCCCGACGGGGCGCCGGTGCCGACTTCGGCGCCCGCGCTGCCGCCGATG
>JBGSTN010000085.1:0-2516 GCA_041736455.1 Burkholderiaceae bacterium
GAGCACGACGGCAAGGTCACGGTGCTGGCCGACAAGGCCAACGGCAAGGACCTCAATGCGCCCAACGATGGCGCCGTTCACCCCGACGGCTGGCTGATGTTCACCGACCCGGGATACGGCAGCCTGATGGAATACGAAGGCCATCGCCTGCCGGAAAGCGCCAACAGCGCCCGGCCGCTTCAGAAAGAGGCCGTGTATCGAGTCGATGCGCCAGGGCAGATCGTCAAGGTCGCAGACGAGCCGTTCAAGCCCAATGGCCTTTGCTTCTCACCCGACTACAAGAAGTGCTATATCGCCGACACCGGCCCCTCGCACTATCCGAATGCCAAGAGCGTGATCTGGGTCTACAACGTCGATGGCAAGCAACTTCGCAATCCACGGGTGCTCGCCAATATGGAGTTCAACGGCCGGACGGGCTTCGCTGACGGCATACGTTGCGATGAAGACGGCAACGTCTGGGCAGGCATGGGCTGGGTCGGCGACGGCTATGATGGCGTGCATTGCTTTGCGCCCGACGGCTCGCGCATCGGCCAGATCAGGATGCCCGAGATCATCGCCAACGTCTGCTTCGGCGGCGCCAAGCGCAATCGCCTGTTCATGGCGGGCAGCCAGTCGCTGTATGCGGTGTACGTCGAGACGCGCGGCGGCACGCCGACCTGAGCGTTCGACAGATTCGTTCGGGGCGTCAGCGCGTGTAGACGCCCTTCGCGCCTGCAGGTTTTCTGGAGGTGGCCGATAATCGCGGCATGCCGTCGCCGCCGCAAAGCCTTGCCATCTTCGACCTCGACCATACGCTGATTCCTTTCGACAGCGGCATGGCGTGGTCGGAGTTCCTGGTCGCCGAGGGTCTTCTCGAATCCGGCTTCGTCGACGTCGCCCTGGAGCAGGCACGACGTTATGCCGCCGGCACACTGGACGTCTTCGAGCAGCAGCGGCTGTTCCTCAATGTGTTGGCGCGTTTCGATCGGGTAAGGCTGGACGAGTTCCGCCGCCGCTACACCGAGCAATTGCGCGACCGCGTCCCGACGAGCGCGGCGGCCTTGGTGCGACGCCATGCCGATGCCGGCGAATTGACGGTGATCGCCACTGCCACCACCCGTTACATCGCCGAACCCTATGCCGAGTTGTTCGGCGTCGAGCATCTCGTCGCCAGCGAGGCTCGCCAGCTCGCTGATGGGCGCTTCAGCGGCGACGTCCAGGGCGAGCCGAGTTATGCCGCAGGCAAGCCCCACGCGATTGCGCGCTGGTTGTCCTCGATCGGGCTGCGGCGCGAATCGTTCGAGCGAATCACTGCGTACAGCGACTCGTTCAATGACGTGCCGCTGCTCGAATTCGCGACGGATCCGATCGCGGTGCAGCCGGATCCGAGGCTGGCAGCGATCTGCGCCGTGCGCGGCTGGCGTGTCGCCCCCACATTGGACGCAACGCTGGGTTCGACGTTCCCGGACTGAACGCGGGGGCTGCCCGTGGATTGCGAAATGTTGATCCGTCGGCATCGACGGCGAGTCACCCGGCAAGTTCGCATCCGTTCAGTGCGTACCGGGACAGCAATTGTTTCAGGCACGTCCGTTGCAGCCCTCCAGTTCAACCAAGATGGAGGAATTTCATGTCTTCGAATCCCGCGACCCTGCGCGCCGACACGCGTACCGTGACCGTTCTCACGACCGTGGATTGGATCGCGCTCGCGCTGATCATCATCGGGGGCGTCAACTGGGGCCTGATCGGCGCTTTCAACGTCGATCTGGTGGCAGCGATCTTCGGACCGATGTCGACGTTCGCCAGGATCGTCTACGTTCTAGTGGGTCTGGCCGCGCTCTATGGCATCGCGCTCGCCGTGAAACTTTCCGGCCGCAAGTACTAGTCCACGCGACGAAATTCGAGCGAAGTCCGGACCAGGCATCCGTGCGGGTCACAGGCGTTTACGCACCGAGAGGCTCTGCGTCGCGCGCCCGATGAGACCGGCTTCGTCGAACAGACGTGACTCGGCAAGCCCGCAACCGTTCGGCGCCAGCAATGTACGGGCATCGATGCAGATCCATTCGCCCACCGGCCGTCGCAGCAGATTGATCGTGAGGTCGGCGTTGACGAATATGTATTGCTTCAAGTCAAGCACTGCCGAAATGCCGTTGCCCGAGTCTGCCGATACTGCCACCCGCTGATATCCGCTCGGTACCTCCCCTTCGACCAGCGGTCGGCACAAGCGGAACCACGCCGCTGCGGGCCCCGCGAACATCCGGCCCCGGGCGACGCGGTTTTCGACGAGATCGGCATAGCCGGCCATTTCCTGGCCGAATGGCAATCGCTCGAGCGGGCTGTCAGCGGGCGTCTTCGGCGCCTGCGGAAGCGGATGCCCGTCCAGTCCGTCCGGCAGCACCAGGTCGGCTTCCCGCTGCGCCAGTGCGGTAAAGCGGGCCAACTCCTTGTCCTGCCCCCACAATTTCGCCGAGAAGTGAGCGGCATTGCGGCCCGAGTAATCGGTCGTCACCTCGATCTCGAGCTTGCCGATGGGCACCGGC
>JBGSTN010000121.1:0-4210 GCA_041736455.1 Burkholderiaceae bacterium
GTCGCGCCAGGCGCGCGCGAATTCGCTGCCGGCGACGCCCAGGTTCAGCGCGTCGACTTCCGCCGCGATGCTGCCGTGCCAGTCGACGACCGTGCCGAACACGTCGAAGGCCAATACCTTGGGCCGGGGTAGCGTTGCAGAGGTCATGGCGTCTCCTTGTTCTCGTCGAGACTCGCCCTGTAGCGGGCGAGTCTGTCATCGTCGTAGCCGAGCAGCCTGCGCAATACCTCGTCGGTATGTTCGCCCAACCTCGGCGGTGCAAGATCGTATTCGATCGGCGTTTCCGAGAAACGGATCGGATTGCCCACCAGCTTCACCGTACCGACGTCTTCGCGGTGCAGGTCGATGCGCAGGCCGCGCGACTTGACCTGGGGGTTCTCGAAAACTTCGTCGAGCGTGGCGATCGGGCCGCAGGGCACGCCGACCTGCTCGAGCCGGCTGATCCAGTCTGCCGAATCGAACCGCCGCACCATGGGATTCAACAGCTCGATCAGCGCGGTGCGGTTCTCGATCCGTCTGGCGTTGGTGGCGAAGCGCGGATCGTCGGCGATGCCGGGTTCCCCGCCTGTCCGGCAGAAGCGCCGCAATTGCTCGTTGTTGCCCACGGCCACGATGATCCAGCCATCGCGGGTCTGGAAGGTCTGGTACGGAACGACGTTGGGATGGGCATTGCCCCAGCGCTTCGGCCGCTTGCCGCTGGCCAGATAGTTGGTGTTCATGTTCGCCAGTGACGACACCATCACATCGAGCAACGCCATGTCGATGTACTGCCCCGTTCCCGATCGCTCGCGATGCAGCAGCGCCGCGAGGATCGCCTGCGTGGCAACCATGCCGGTCATCAGGTCGGAGATGGCGACACCTGCCTTCTGAGGTCCGCCACCCGGTTTGTCGTCCGCTTCGCCGGTGATCGACATGAAGCCGCTCATGCCCTGGATCACGAAATCGTAGCCCGCGCGCTGCGAATACGGACCGTCCTGCCCGAACCCGGTGATCGAACAATAGACGAGTCGCGGATTGACCTGGCGAAGTGACGGGTAGTCGAGCCCATAGCGCGCGAGCTGGCCGACCTTGAAATTCTCGATCACGACGTCGACGTGCGCGGCGAGCTCGCGAATCGTGCGCTGGCCCTCCGTGCTCGCCAGGTTGGCGAGAATCGAACGCTTGCCGCGATTGGCGGCAAGGTAATAGGCTGCATCGGTCGTATCGACACCGTCACGGTCCTTCAGGAAGGGCGGTCCCCAGCCGCGCGTATCGTCACCCGCGCCCGGCCGTTCGACCTTGATCACGTCGGCGCCCAGGTCGGCAAGCGACTGCGCGCAACTCGGCCCGGCGAGTATGCGACTCAGGTCCAATACCCGCGTGCCTTGCAAGGGTCCTGCCATCGTGGTCTGCTCCATCCGTCACGTTTCGAACGTGCAAGTTTAGGGGGTAACTCCTTGTTACTCGGTTTACGGCGCAGATGCTAGCGCGCATGTGGGGGCAGCCTTACAGTGTGATCACGGCTGCGGTTCCCCTGTCGCAGCCGGATTCGATGTTTTCATCGAGTCTCCTCCCTCCTCTGGCGCCGATCTAGGCGCCTTTTTTTTTGCCTCGATCCAACGGCGGCACCGGGCAGCGCGCGAGCGCGTGGTCCCGGTTTCGCAAGTCGAACCCGGCGGACGGCGGAATCAGTTTCCCCGGACAGCAAGCGCGCGCCACGATCGAACCGCTGTTCCGACGACCTTCCGTCGGGCTCGACACACGGACACGACAGGTCTCGAAGATGAATCCCGTATCGATCTGTAAAATGGCGGATTGCCATTCCCGCGAACCCCTCCTGATCATGAAATCGGCTGATATCCGCGCCACCTTCCTGCGCTATTTCGAATCGAAGCAACACCAGATCGTGGCATCCAGTCCGGTCGTGCCGGGTGACGACCCCACGCTGCTGTTCACGAACGCCGGCATGAACCAGTTCAAGGACGTGTTCCTGGGATTCGACAAGCGGCCGTTCAAGCGCGCCGTGACGGCCCAGAAATGCATCCGCGCGGGCGGCAAGCACAACGATCTCGACAACGTGGGCTACACGGCCCGGCACCACACGTTCTTCGAGATGCTCGGCAATTTCAGCTTCGGCGACTACTTCAAGCAGGACGCCATCCGATTCGCCTGGGAACTGCTGACCGGGCAATTCAAGCTGCCTGCGGACCGGTTGTGGGTCACCGTCTACGCGGAGGACGACGAGGCCTACGGCATCTGGGCGAACGAGATCGGTGTGCCGGTCGAACGCATCGTGCGGATCGGCGACAAGGGCGGGCGCTACCAGTCCGACAACTTCTGGATGATGGGCGACACCGGTCCCTGCGGCCCGTGCAGCGAGATCTTCTATGACCATGGCCCCGAGGTGGCTGGCGGACCACCCGGCAGTCCCGACGAAGACGGTGACCGTTACATCGAGATCTGGAACCTGGTCTTCATGCAGTTCAATCGCGACGACAGCGGCGTCATGAACCCGCTGCCGCGTCCCAGCGTCGACACCGGCATGGGGCTGGAACGGGTCGCGGCGGTGCTGCAGCACGTCCATTCGAACTACGAGATCGATCTGTTCATGAATCTGCTCGACGCGGCCGCCAGTGCCGTCGCCGAGTCCGGCGGCAGACCCGCGGCGGGCAGTCCGTCGCTGAAAGTGATTGCCGACCACATCCGTGCCTGCGCTTTCACGATCGTCGATGGTGTGATACCCGGCAACGAAGGGCGCGGCTACGTCCTGCGCAGGATCACTCGGCGCGCGATACGCCACGGCTACAAGCTCGGCGCCCGCAAACCGTTCTTTCATGCCCTGGTCGATGCGCTGGCGAGGGAGATGGGTGCGGCCTATCCCGAACTGGTTCGCGAGGCGGCGCGTGTCACGAGCGTGCTGCGTCAGGAGGAGGAACGCTTCTTCGAGACGATCGCCAACGGCATGGAGATCCTCGAAACGGCGATCGCTCCGCTGCGGGGCCGGCCCGATGCCGTCCTGGACGGTGAGGTGGCCTTCAAGCTGCACGACACGTTCGGATTCCCTCTCGACCTGACGGCCGACGTCTGCCGTGAGAACGACGTCGCCGTCGATGCGGCAGGATTCGACACCGCGATGGCCCGCCAGCGCGATCAGGCGCGCGCGGCGGGCAAGTTCAAGATGGCGCAGGCCCTCGACTATTCGGGAGTCATGACCACCTTCCATGGCTACGAGGCGCTGAGCCGCGACGGTACGATCACGGCCCTGTATGTCGACGGCTCGGCCGTGGACGAGATCCATGCCGGTCAGGCGGGCGTGGTCGTGCTCGACCACACCCCGTTCTATGCCGAGTCGGGCGGCCAGGTTGGCGACCGGGGCCGTCTGCGCGTCGGTGGATCACTTTTCCGGGTCGAAGACACGCACAAGATCCAGGCACAGGTGTTCGGACATCACGGAGTCGTGCAGGAAGGCGTGCTCAGGCTCGGTGACGTCGTGCAGGCGCAGGTCGATACGGTCGCGCGCGCCGATACCGTGCGACATCATTCGGCGACCCATCTCATGCACAAGGCACTGCGCGAGGTGCTCGGGCCTCATGTGCAGCAGAAGGGTTCGCTGGTCGATCCCGACAAGACCCGTTTCGATTTCAGCCACAACGCACCGCTCACGCGTGAGCAGATCCGCAAGGTCGAGGCGATCGTCAATGCCGAGGTGCTGGAGAATCGCGAGACGACCACGCGGCTGATGAGCTACGACGAAGCCGTGGGCGCCGGTGCGGTGGCGTTGTTCGGCGAGAAGTACGGCGATGAAGTGCGTGTGCTGAACATCGGCTCCAGTTGTGAACTGTGCGGCGGCACGCACGTCGGTCGCACCGGCGACATCGGCCTGTTCCGAATCGTCTCCGAGGGCGGCGTGGCTGCCGGCGTACGGCGCGTCGAGGCCGTGGCCGGGTTGCGCGCGCTCGAGCGCGTCAATGCGCTCACCGAGCTGGCCGATGATGCCGCCTCCGCGTTCAAGGTTCCCGTTGCCGAGGTGCCGGAGAAGATTCGCGCCAATATCGAACACACCCGCCACCTCGAGAGGGAGCTGGCACGGCTCAAGTCGAAGATCGCCAGTGCCCAGGGTGGCGATCTTGCCTCGCAGGCGACCGAGATCGGTGGCATCAGGGTGCTGGCGGCGCAACTCGAGGGCGCCGACGTGAAGACCTTGCGGGAAACCCTGGACCAGCTGCGCAAC
>JBGSTN010000122.1:0-1738 GCA_041736455.1 Burkholderiaceae bacterium
GCGATCGGCTCGTCGGCCAGGATCAGACGCGCGCCCTGCACCAGGCACCGCGCGAGTGCCGCCCGTTGCTGTTGGCCGCCGGACAACGTCGCTGCGCGCTGCCATGCCGTCTGTTCGATCCCGACCGAGATCATCGCCTCCAGCGCCTTCTGCCGGTCGCGCATCGGAAATCGCATCAACAATCGGCGCCACCAGGTGGTCCGGTGAAGCACGCCGATCAGCACATTGGTGATGACGGGGAGGCGATTGATCAGATTGAACTGCTGGAACACGAATCCGATTCGACGGCGCATGCAGCGAATGTTCGTTTTCAGCTTCCCTTCCGACTGGACCACCTCGCCGAACAGTCTGATGTCGCCGTGATCTGCCGTGATGAAGCCCGGCAGGTGCCTCAGGAGCGTGGATTTTCCGGAACCGGACGCGCCGATCAGGGCAACCATTTCGCCCTCCTGCAGCGTCAGCGAGACCTCGTCGAGAACGCAACGCCCGGCGAAACGCTTGGTGAGTCGATCGATCTCGAGAACTGTCGCCATCGGTTGATTCCTTTGTCATGTTTCCACAATATCCGCCCACTAGACTGGGGACATTGCAGTTCGAAGACACGCCTCCGAATGCCCGCCGTCGCACCGAATGATTGACGCGCCAGATGACGAAGTGATGACATTCACCGATCCGTATCCGCCCTGAAGGAAGGACCCATGACCGCCAGTTCATTTCATCGCGAGGCGATGCGCATCGCCGGCGAGCGTGTGCGCGGCGAGCGCGACATCATCGACGTCATCGACCCGTTCGGCGGCGATTGCATCGGCAGCGTTCCGAAGGCCAGGATCGACGATGTCCGCCGCGCAATCGATGTGGCCCGGCACTACCGACCGACCCTGAGCCGTGCACAGCGCGCCTCGATCCTCGACCGCGCGGCTGATCTGGTCGTTGCGCGCGAGGACGAGATCAGCGCCCTGATCACACAGGAGTCCGGCTTGTGTCGCAAGGACACGCGTTACGAAGTCGGCCGCGTGCGCGACGTGTTGCGCTTCGCCGCGCGTGCTGCGCTCGTCGACGACGGCCAGATCTTCTCCTGCGACATCACGCCCCACGGTCGGCACCGGCGCGTCTTCACGCAGCGCGAACCGTTGCTGGGCGTCATCACCGCCATCACCCCGTTCAACCATCCGATGAACCAGGTTGCGCACAAGATCGCGCCAGCCATCGCGACCAACAACCGCATGGTGCTCAAACCGTCCGAGAAAGTGCCCCTCTCGGCCTTGCGTCTGGCCGATATCCTCTACGAAGCAGGGCTGCCGCCACCGATGTTCCAGGTTGTGACCGGCGACCCGGCCGAGATCGCCGATGAACTGCTGACCAATCCGGCCGTGGATCTGATCACCTTCACCGGCGGCGTGACCATCGGCAAATACATCGCCAGCAGGGTCGGCTATCGCCGCACCGTGCTCGAACTGGGCGGCAACGATCCGTTCATCGTCATGGACGACGCGGATCTGGACGAAGCGGCATCATTGGCTGCCGCCGGCTCGTACAAGAATTCCGGTCAGCGCTGCACGGCCGTGAAGCGCATCCTGGTCCATCGGGCGATTGCCGACGATTTCGTCGATCGTCTCGTCGCGCGAACTCGCGCCTGGACCTGGGGCGACCCCATGCACGAAGACCACGACATGGGCACCGTGATCGATTCGACCGCGGCCAGGTTGTTCGAGCGACGAGTCGCCGAGGCCATCGCCCA
>JBGSTN010000136.1:0-2012 GCA_041736455.1 Burkholderiaceae bacterium
TGACCGCCCCGGCGCCGATCGACGCGCCATGGCAGACCCGCGTCTCCCCGACCACCCAGTCGGCATCGCTCTTCAGCGTGCCATCCGGGTTGATCGCGCGCGGGATCTTGTCGTTGGTGAAAATGACATGGGGCCCGACGAACACGCCGTCCTCGAGCTCGACCCCGTGATACACCGAGCTGTTGTTCTGGATCTTGCAACGCGCCCCGATCCGCACGCCCGAGTCGACATAGACGTTCTTGCTGATGATGCACTCGGCGCCGATCTCCGCGCGCTCGCGCACCTGGGCGAGATTCCAGATCTTCGTCGCCGTGCCGATCCGTGCGTCGGCCGAGACATCCGCGGTCGGATGCACAAAGTAGTCGTTCCCCATCACTCTCCCCTCAGCACTCGAGCGCGATCGCCAGCGCGTCGATCGCGTGGCGTGCATCGATCTGGGCGTCCGGATCGCTGATCATGCGCAGGAAGTACTGCAACTCCTCCTTCAGCGGCTCCTTCTTCGCCACGTTGTATTCGATGATATCCGGATCGAGATACTTCAGCACGTAGTCGGCATAGCCGCCGCGCTGCCCGGGCGTATCGCGATACTTCTCGTAGTTGCTCTGGAAGAGCTGGATCTTCTGGTTGATGTAGTCCATCTCCAGATAGCCGTCGGTGCCCGTGATGCTGAGCTTGCGGATCTTCACCGGCGTGATCCAGTTGGCCTGGATGTAGGCCGACGTCTCGCCGCACTTCATCAGGATCTCGACCGAGTCGTCTCGCGACTCGATGTGATTGCGGCTCTTGACGGCCGCCACCTTCGTCGCCGTGCCGCCAAGCAGGAAGTTCACGATATCGATGTCGTGGATGGCCAGATCGACCGCGATGTTGGCATCCTTGATCTGCGGCGGAAACACGCCGACCCGGCGCGCGGCAATCGACACGATCTTGCCGATCTCGCCCTTGCCGATGATCTCCTTCACCTTGCGGATCGCCGGGTTGAACCGCTCGATATGCCCGACCATCAGCTTGACACCCTGGCTCTTCGCCAGCGCCAGCAACTTCTCGCCTTCGTCCACCGTCGCCGCGATCGGCTTCTCCACGAGCACATGCACACCCTTGAGCATGCAATCGCGTGCCACCCGGTAGTGCCAGGTCGTCGGCACGCAGATCGACACCGCGTCGGGCCGGCACGCCTCGATCATCGACACCGCATCCGGGAACGCCTCGCACCCGTAGCGGGCAGCGATCTCGGCGGCATTGGCCGCATTCGAATCCGCGATGCCCACCAGCTCGGCCTGCTCCAGCTCATGCGCGGCGCGGACATGGTTCCTGCCCATGCTCCCGACGCCCACGACCCCATATCGCACCTTGTTCAACTCGAATCTCCCCATCCGCGTCGTATTGCCCCCCGCCATCGAGCCTCGCCTCGGCGAGCGGTTCGCGTGGCGAAACCCGGCCCGGCTTTCCCCCGTCGATAGCCGGAACGGCGAGCACTACAATACCCGAAGCCTGATCAAAGTCGATGCGGCCGCCGCGTGTTCACGGTCGTTTGCGTGAGGCATGTCACCGCCGTGGTGCCATTCACTTCGAATCACCCACGACGACCCGCCGGAGAGCCCAGCCATGACCGCCCGCATCCACGCCTCCGCCATCGTCGACGACGGCGCCCAGATCGGCGACCACACGTCCATCTGGCATTGGGTTCATGTCTGCGCATCGGCGCGCATCGGCGCGCACTGCACCCTCGGCCAGAACGTGTTCGTCGCCAACGGCGTCGTCATCGGCGACCACGTGCGCATCCAGAACAACGTCTCCGTGTATGAAGGCGTGACGCTGGAAGACGGCGTGTTCTGCGGCCCCAGCATGGTGTTCACCAATGTGATCAACCCGCGCAGCGAAGTCTCGCGCAAGGACGAGTACCGCACCACCCTCGTCCGGCGCGGCGCCTCGATAGGCGCCAATGCCACCATCGTCTGCGGCGTCGAGATCGGCGAATACGCGTTCATCGGTGCCGGCGCCGTCGTCACCCG
>JBGSTN010000177.1:0-3765 GCA_041736455.1 Burkholderiaceae bacterium
GAGTGCGGGCAACGGGTTGCTGCGCCAGCGCTGCGACGCGGTGATCTCCTTGACGTTGCGCAGCAGGACGTCGCGCGCGAGCGTGGACTTGCCCGAGCCCGAGACCCCGGTGATCACGGTCAGGTAGCCGATCGGAATCCGTGTATCGACATGCCGAAGGTTGTGCAGATGCGCATCGGTCAACGTCAACCAGCGCGCCTCATCGTCCTGATCGGGTGCGACGACACCCTTGCCGCGCATCGGATGGTCGAGCGGGTTGGCCAGGTATCGGCCGGTCACGCTCCGAGGGTTGTCCATCAGATCCTGCAAGGTACCGGTGGCGACCACTTCACCGCCAAGCTTGCCGGCACGCGGCCCGATATCGATCAGGTGGTCGGCACGCCGCATGGTGTCCTCGTCATGCTCGACCACCAGCAACGTATTGCCCTTGTCGCGCAGCCTGACCAGCGTGTCCAGCAGGACCTTGTTGTCGTGTGGATGCAGGCCGATCGTCGGCTCGTCCAGCACGTAACAGACTCCCTGCAGATTGGAGCCGAGTTGCGCTGCCAGGCGGATGCGTTGCGCTTCGCCGCCGGACAACGTGGGCGCAGCACGATCCAGCGAAAGATAACCGAGCCCCACCGACTCGAGGAACCGCAGGCGCGATTGGATCTCGGTCAGCAGGTCACGTCCGATCGCCGTTTCACGGTCATTCAACTGCCAGCCCTCGAGCCAGTGGATCGCGTCGCTGATCGGCCGCGCGGTCGCCTGCGCGATCGACTCGTGCTTGAGGCGAACCGCCAATGCGGTCGCGTTCAGGCGCTGGCCATGACAACTGGCGCATTCACCGAGTTCGACCGGTTCTTCTTCATCGCCGTCCTTGCTTTTGCTCCGCCGGTCGCTGAGCCTGTCGGTGAGCTGATCGACGAGTTTCTCGGCGGCCGCGCCGATCGCTCCGCTGGTCGTGTCCTGATCGCTGCCATGGCGATCGTCGATCACCGGTTGATAGGGGAGCTCGACCCCGGTGCCGAGGCAGTCATCACACCAGCCCAGTTTGGAATTGAACGAGAAGAGGCGGGGATCCGGTTCGGCGAAACTCGTGCCGCACGACGGGCAGGCGCGCGAGGTCGAGAAGATCCTCGTCTCGAGCCGGGCATCGGTGCCGTCGGCATTGCCGGCATCGATGGCCGCGCGCAGTCGTTCCAGTGATGAAGCAACCATCACGACACCCTTGCCGAGTTCGAGTGTGCTGTGCAGCGCGGCACGCAGCCCCGTCTCGTCGTTGGCATCGATCGCGACATCGGCAACGGGCAGTTCGATATTGTGTTCGACGTAGCGGTCGATGCGGGGGAACTTGAGCGTCGGCAGGAACGCGCCGTCGACGCGCAGGTGGGTGAATCCCTTGTTGCGCGCCCATTTCGCCAGATCGGTGTAGACGCCCTTGCGTGCCACGACGAGCGGGGCCAGCAGACCGATGTGCTTGCCTCGGTATTCGCGCATGATGCGGGCAGCGATCGCGTCGAATGATTGCGGCTCGATCGCGATCTGGCAGGTCGGGCAATGCTGCTGGCCGAGCTTCACGTACAGCAGCCGCAGGAAGTGGTAGACCTCGGTGAGTGTGGCGACGGTGGACTTGCGACCGCCCCGACTGGTGCGTTGTTCGATCGCCACCGTGGGCGGTATGCCGAACACGCCATCGACATCGGGGCGGCTGGCCGGCTGCACGAATTGTCGCGCATACGCGTTGAGCGACTCCAGGTACCGTCGCTGGCCCTCACCGAACACCACATCGAAGGCGAGCGTGCTCTTGCCCGAGCCCGACACGCCCGTCACGACGGTCAGTTTGTTGCGCGGGATGCAGACTTCGATGTTGCGCAGGTTGTTCTCGCGCGCGTGATGCACGACGATCGAATCGAGCGCCTGCTCGCGCATGCGAGTGGTCTGTGCAGGTTCGAAACCCGACACGATGTCGGAGGCGATGAACGTGCGCTCCTGCGCGATCGAGCCGCTGGCGAGCGCCTGCCGATACTCGGCGAGCGCCCTGCCGGTGTGGGTGTCGGCAGCCTGCGCAACCGACTCGGGCGACCCTTCACCGATCATCTGGCCACCATTCTCGCCGCCTTCCGGGCCGAGATCGAGAAGCCAGTCGGCAGCCCACATCACGTCGAGGTTGTGCTCGATCACGATCAACGAATGACCCGCAGCCAGCAGCTTGCGGAAGGCACCGATCAGCCGGGCGACGTCGTCGAAGTGAAGGCCCGTGGTGGGCTCGTCGAACATGAAGAGCGTGCCCCCTCTGGCCTTGCGCCGGCGGCCTGCAAGGGTCTGGGCTTCGGCGAGAAAACCGGCCAGCTTCAAGCGCTGCGCTTCGCCGCCCGACAGCGTCGGCACCGGTTGGCCCAGGCGCAGGTAGTCGAGGCCGACGTCGGACAATGGACGCAGGCGCGCCTTGACGTCGGCGTTGTCGGCAAAGAATCGCAGCGCCTCGTGAACCGTCAGGTCGAGCACGCCGGCGACGGTCAGTGGCTCGAACGGCATGCCATCGGCGCGCTTTGCGCCCGGCGCGCTGGTGATCGTGATCTCGAGCGTTTCGGGCCGGTAGCGACTGCCATCGCAGTCGGGGCAGCGCAGGTAGACATCGGACAGGAACTGCATTTCGACATGCTCGAAACCGTTGCCACGGCAAGTCGGACAGCGACCATCGCCGGAATTGAAGCTGAACGTCCCGGGCAGGTACCCGCGTTCACGCGACGTCGGCTGCTGGGCGAAACGCTTGCGGATGGTTTCGAAGGCGCCCACGTAACTGACCGGGTTGCTGCGAGCTGTCTTGCCGATCGGCGACTGATCGACGAAGGCGACATCGTCGAGCCAGTCGTCGCCGAGGAGGCGGTCGAATTCGCCCGGCATCTCGGTCGGGCGACCCTTGGCCTTCAGCAGCGCCGGCAGCAACACGTTCTGGATCAATGTCGACTTGCCGCTGCCCGAGACACCGGTCACGCAGACGAAACGCGTGAGCGGGATGTTCACGTCGACTCCGCGCAGATTGTTGGCGCGCACGCCCTCCAATACCAGCCGCGGCGTGGCATCGGCGACAGCGAGTCGATTCCCCGTGGCTATCGTCTTGCGACCGGCGAGATAGTCGGCCGTCAGCGTGTCGGCAGCACGCAATTCGTCGGGCGTTCCCTCGAACACGATCTCGCCACCGCGCTCGCCCGGCCCGGGGCCGATGTCGATCACGCGATCGGCCGCGAACATCACCTGCGGGTCATGCTCGACCACCAGCAGCGAGTTGCCCGCATCGCGTAGTCGCTGCATGACCGCGATGATTCGATTCATGTCACGCGGGTGCAGCCCGATCGAGGGTTCGTCGAGCACGAAAAGCGTATTGACGAGCGAGGTGCCCAGCGCGGTCGTCAGGTTGATCCGTTGCACTTCGCCGCCCGAAAGTGTTCGCGACTGACGATCGAGAGTCAGGTAGTCCAGTCCGACCTCGTGCAGATAGGCAAGCCTCGCGCGCAGTTCGGTGAGCAGCATGTCGAGCGCTTCGGCTTCGCCGCTGCGTTCGCCCGGCCGCGCACCAGTGCGTGTCTCGAGATCATCGGCGAGTCGTTGAAAGAACCTGGCAAGACGCGCGATCGGCAACAGCATCAGGTCGTGCAGAGTCAATCCGGGCAGGCGCGCCAGTTCGCTCGCCGGCCATGCGACGCCGTCGGGGACGAACAGCGGGTAGGTGGTCGAGGCCGCTGTCGCGTTCCCGGATGCATCGGCATGCGCACCCGCGTTACC
>JBGSTN010000216.1:0-2609 GCA_041736455.1 Burkholderiaceae bacterium
GCCGCTCGGCCAGGCGCGGGAAGCGGTCGTAAGCCGCTTCGATGTCGCGTGCGACGCTGGCCCGATCGCGGCGCGCGTAGGCGCCCAGCTTGAGGTTCTCTTCGACGGTCACTGCGGTGAAAGTTCCGCGGCCATCGGGCACATGAGCGACCCCGAGTCGGACCACCTGTTCGGTGGTCCGGTTGCCGATGGGTTCGCCGTCGATCGATATCTCCCCGCTGGTCCGGACCATCTGGCAGATCGCCCGCAGGGTCGTTGTCTTGCCGGCTCCGTTGGCGCCCAGGATCGCCGTGATCCGACCTTGATCGAGGGTGAAATCGATTCCGAACAAGGCCTGCGTCGTGCCATAGAACGCGTTCAGGTTCCTGACTTCGAGAAGGTGGCTCATGCAACTTCCCTTTTCGTGCGTCCGTCACCCGAGGGCTCGGCGGGCGCGCCCAGGTAGGCGGCGATGACTTCCGGATGGGCCTGTACCTGCGCAGGCGTGCCTTCGGCGATCTTCGCGCCGAAGTTCAGCACGACGATATGGTCGGAGACCGACATGACCAGGCTCATGTGATGTTCGACGAGCAGCACCGTGATACCGAACTCGTCGCGAATCCTGCGGATATGGTCCGCGAGGCCATCGAGTTCCTCATGATTGAGCCCGGCCGCCGGCTCGTCGAGCAACAACAGGCGAGGTTCGGCAGACAGTGCACGTGCAAGTTCGACGCGCTTCTGAAGGCCGAATGGCAGATCACGGACTGGACGGTGGGCGACGTGCTGGAGTTCCATCATGTCGAGCAGGCGATTCGCCTTCGCACGCAGCGCCGTCTCTTCGGATCGCACAGACGGCCACCCCGATGCGCTGGACAGGAAGCCGGCACGACTGCGGCAATGGCCACCCACCATGACGTTTTCGAGCACGGTCAGGGTGCGGAACATGGCGAGGTTCTGGAACGTGCGACCGATGCCGAGACCGGCCATCTCATGGACCGGCGTGGCCGTGATCGACTGGCCATCGAACAGGATATCGCCCGATTCGTACTGGTAGAGTCGGCTCAGACAATTGAAGAGCGTCGTCTTGCCCGCGCCATTGGGACCGATGAGTCCGCACACACCACCAGTGGGCACGTCGAAGCTGATCGCATCGAGTGCAACGATTCCGCCGAAACGGACCGTGACCTCGCAAACACTCAGTAGCGGGTTGTTTGTCACTGGTAACTGTCTCCACGACTATCGGTTCCCGGCCATTCCGCTCGCCGCCACCATGCCCGATCGACCGTCATTTTCGTTGCTGCCAACGGCGTAATGCCTGTCGACACGAGACGACAGGCAAACCGCCGTATCAGGGCCGATCATAACTTACGACTGTTGCACGTGTTGACACGCTTCGAACGCGCTGCAGGCGCTTCGCCTTCGTGTCGATCCGAAGTCGACATGAACCGGGACCTCGAAGCGGGCGGATTGATCCTCGTCTACTCCGTCAATGTGACCAATTGATGCATTGTCGTTTTGCGCCGATAGACGGTCGTCGTTTTAGCCTTGCGAGTGACACCGGAAATGCTGCGCTGCAGTAAAATGATTCCGGATCACATACGAAGCCTCTCCGAGTCGAATGAATCATGCTCGAACAAACGCTTGATGCGCGACACTACGACGCTCACGACCAACTCATCGACGGCCGGTCATTGCACATCCGTGCGATTCGTCCCGACGACAAGGATCGTTTGCAGGCAGGTCTGCGCAGTCTCAGTCCTGAATCGGCGTACTTCCGCTTCTTCCAGGCCAAGCGCGAGTTCACCGAGGCCGAACTGGTGTACTACACGGAACCGGACTTCCAGAAACATGTGGCGCTCATCGCACTGGTCGACGAGCCCGGCGTCGAACATCCCGCGGGCATAGGGCGCTATATCGTGGTGCAACATGAACCGGTCCTGATCGCGGAAGTTGCGTTCGCCGTTTATGACCGATTCCAGGGCCAGGGTGTCGGCACCTCGTTGCTTCGTCACATGACCTACATTGGTCGTCGCTCGGGTATCGAGCGATTCCGAGCCTCGGTACTTCCGAACAACCGCAAGATGCTCGAGGTATTCGCGCATTCGGGCATGCCTGAGACCGTCAAGCGTGACAACGGGGTTGTCGAAGTCGAACTCATGCTGCCGGAATCCGTCTCCGTCTGAAGTTCGCATGATCATCTGACGACCGGCGCGCATGCGCCGCGTCGTGACGATGTGCACGCGCACCGCCGCGCACCAATCTGGCTAAGCTTCTCACGCGATTCGACCCAGGCTTATCGCACACGGGCAGCGATCGGTCGTTCCTGGTGCGCCTGCCTGTCGCTTGCTGGTCGACATCCCGACCATGAATGCGTCGGCGATGGAAATGGCGCCATTGGCGCCTTTGTTCGGTAGACCTGCCGGCCGTCCAACGGCCTAGCATCATCGGTATCAATATTCCGTCGATACCGCCGATGAAACGCGCTTCCCCGGCCGAAACCGCATTGCTGCCGGCCGGCCATGTCCTGCCAGATCCAAAGGGATCATCAACGACGACGACCGGCGGTCGCCGCGATGCAGCCGTGCGATCGCATGGATCGCGCGCCGCGGCGCGGGAGCCGATGGCGGTCC
>JBGSTN010000238.1:0-12742 GCA_041736455.1 Burkholderiaceae bacterium
GCGATCGCTCGCGGCCACGCGGCCGTGGCGATCGCGGCGCGATGAACCCATCGCTGTCGTCCGTCTCGCACGACGGCGAAAGCGCGATCGACTATTTCGGCCAGTCGGCCAAACCGACGTTCGATTTCGATCTTCCCCCGCGACGCGTCTGGCTGGTCGCGGCATTGCTGACGCTGATCCTGTTCGTCCAAGTGCTTCTCGGCGCCCGCGAAATGATCGCGGCACGCGCACCGGCACTGCGCGCGCCGTTGTCCGCGTTGGCGGCACCATTCGGTCTGACCGTCGAACTGCCATGGAACGTGACTTCGGTATCGATTCGCTCGTTCGAGCTGGTCGCCGCATCGAATCAACGCAGCAACTCGCGCTATACGATGATCATGATGCTGGGCAACGAGGCGCGTCACGCGATGCAATGGCCCGCCATCGAACTCACGCTCACCAACAGCGTGGGTGAGATCCTCGTGCGCAAGGTGATCCTGCCCAACCAGTACATCACGGACGCCGACACCCTCGCCAATGGCATTGCGGCAACCAGCGAGAAGGTCGTCCGCGTGGGCTTTGCGACCGACAAGATCAACCCGGTCGGCTATTCGGCCCTCCTATTCCATCCCTGACACGGAGATAGTCTTGACTCGAGCTTCATTCGCCGCCGGCACCACCCGCGGTCGTCCCGCCCGTACGCTGATCAGCGGATCGGTCGCCTTCGACACGATCATGGTCTACGACGGCCACTTCAAGAATCACATCCTGCCCGACCAGGTCCATATGTTGAGCCTGTCGTTCCTGGTGCCGCGCCTGAAGCGGGAGTTCGGCGGTTGCGCCGCCAATATCGCCTACAACCTGCATGGCCTCGGTGGCGCCGCAACCGTTCTCGCCACCACGGGACACGATGGTGACGACTTCGTCGCGCGACTGTCTGCACACGGCATCGACATGCATGCCGTCAAGCGCATCGATCACGAGTTCACCGCGCAGGCCTTCATCACCACCGATCTCTCGGACAACCAGATCATCGCGTTTCATCCGGGCGCGATGTCGCTCGCCCATGAAGTGTCGGCGCTGCAGGCCGCGCAGCATCACGGTGCGACCAGCGACTGCATCGGCATCGTCAGTCCGAACGGCAAGGACGCGATGATCAGGCATGCACACGAGTTCGCCGATGGCGGCATCCCGTTCATCTTCGACCCGGGCCAGGGTCTGCCGATGTTCGACGGTGAAGAACTCAGGTCACTGATCTCGATCGCGACCGCGGTGACCGTCAACGACTACGAGAGCAAGATGCTCGTCGACCGGACCGGATGGACCGAGGAAGCGATGGCCGGCAAGCTCGAGGCGATGATCGTCACCCGCGGCGCCGAAGGCTCGGACCTCTACATCGACGGGGAAAGGAAGTCGATCGCGGCAGCACCGATCACCGATGCGGTCGACCCGACCGGCTGTGGTGATGCCTACCGCGGCGGCCTGGTCTTCGGTCTGGCCCAGGGTTGGTCCTGGGTCAGGTCGGCGCAACTCGGTAGCGTGATGGGTGCCATCAAGATCGAGCATCAAGGCCCGCAGAACCATGTCGTCGACCGTGACGGCATTGCGGATCGTTTCGCGAACGCATTTGGAAGCCGGCCCTGGTAGGTCGTGCGACGAAAAGACCGCGGTGCGATCGACGAAACCCCAGCGCGACAAGGCGCAGCGGATCACGTTCCCGACGAGGTGGATCCCGGTGCGGTTTCGTCGACAGGCGCGCGGCGCCGCGAACTTCAGTAGGCGAGCAGGTAAGGTGCGAAGGTGGACTGCAGGAACACCTGCACGACCTGCAGCAGCAGGATCAACACCAATGGCGACAGGTCGATTCCACCGACCAGCGGCACGAAGCGGCGGATCGGTGCAAGGAAAGGTCGCGACAGGCCTTCGAGAGTCGGCGCGATCGGAGCGTGAGGATTGACCCAGGAGAGGATCGCCTGCCCGATCACCACCACGATCAGCAGGAACAGCGACCACTTGATCAGCCAGAACACCGCCGTGAGCACGACGGCGCCGAACATCGGGGCCTGATTCAAGCCGGCAATGAACACGTAGATCATCGCCAGCAGGATGGAGATGGCCAGTGCCGCAAGAATGCTCGCCCAATCGATCTGACGCATCGTCGGCATCACTCGCCGCAGCGGCTTGACCGCCCAGTCAGTGACGGCAATGACGAAATGACCGATCGGATCGCGCGAACCCATGTGCAACCAATGCATATAAGCTCGCAACAGACACGCCGTTGCCAGGAGCTGGCCGACTGTCTCGAGTAGAAACCAAAGCGTTGGGCCCATGGCTGCTCAGTGCGTGAAGCGCGCAACGATCACGTTGCCACGCCGTGTCTGCAAGAAAGAAGCGGTGATTCTCGCACAAAAAGAAAATGGACCTTGAACGTCAGACGTCCAAGGTCCGGGCATCACACCTTCCGAATCACAATCAGACCTCAGGGCCGATTCCCGACAGGGAACGGCCAGGCCGCTGTTGCAGCAGCCGGTTGCACGGCCGCCACTTTCCGGGAAGTCTTGGTTGCCGGCTTGACGCTGGCAACCGGCTTGACTGCTACTTCATTTTTTTTTTGCCGCCCGTTTTTTGGCGGGCTTCTTTGCTGCTTTGGCGGCGCGCTTCTTCGCTGGTTTCTTGGCGGCTTTCTTGGCCGGTTTCTTGGCCGCTTTCTTGGCCGCCTTCTTCGCCGGTTTCTTCGCTGCCTTCTTCGCCGCCTTCTTCGCCGGTTTCTTCGCAGCCTTCTTCGCTGCCTTCTTAGCCGGTTTCTTCGCAGCTTTCTTCGCTACCTTCTTAGCCGGTGCCTTGCGAACTGCCTTCTTGGCAGTTTTCTTGGCGGCCGGTTTCTTGGCAGCCTTCTTGGTCGCCTTGCGGGCGGTCTTCTTAGCCGTAGCCATGAGGGGACTCCTTGAAAGATATGGCATTCACGGAAACTCGCTGCAACCCTTTTATGGTCGGGCTCAGCGGGCTATTCATCGGCGCTAGGTCGGTACCGGAGAGCCGGCCGCATCCAACGCTAATGAATGAGGTAGCGACAGGGCCGAAGGCCGTGGCGCGAAGTCGTGGGGAGAAGCGACAGCAACGCAGGAGGCGGGCGGCAGATGGCCGCGGCGTCGAGTGTTCGGGTTGGTGTCGGTGCAGGTCCCTCAAATGGTCAATCCTTCAATCATGGCAATGGCGCGGGGATCAGTCCCAGCTCAGCGCTCCGCCGGTCTGGTATTCGATCACCCGGGTCTCGAAGAAGTTGCGTTCCTTCTTCAGATCGATCATTTCGCTCATCCAGGGAAACGGGTTCTCTTCCTTGGCAAACATCGGCTCCAGGCCGATCTGCTGCGCCCGCCGATTGGCGATGAAACGCAGATAACCCTTGAACATCGATGCGTTGAGACCGAGCACGCCTCTGGGCATCGTGTCCTCGGCATACGCGTACTCCAGCTTGACCGCTGTCTCGAACAGGGTCGTCAACTCGGCGCGAAACGCCGGCGTCCAGAGATGGGGATTCTCGAGCTTGATGGTGTTGATCAGGTCGATGCCGAAGTTGCAGTGCATCGACTCGTCGCGCAGGATGTATTGATACTGCTCCGCAGCGCCGGTCATCTTGTTCTGCCGGCCCAGCGCCAGGATCTGGACGAACCCGACGTAGAAGAACAGCCCTTCCATCAGGCAGGCGAACACGATCAGCGACTTGAGCAGAGCCTGATCGTTCTCAGGCGTACCGGTCACGAAATTGGGGTCGACCAGCGTATCGATGAACGGAATCAGGAACTGGTCCTTGTCGCGGATCGACTTGACTTCGTGATAGGCATTGAAGATCTCGCCCTCGTCCAGACCCAGCGACTCGGTGATGTATTGATAGGCGTGTGTGTGAATGGCCTCTTCGAACGCCTGGCGAAGCAGGAACTGCCGGCATTCGGGCGCCGTGATGTGGCGATACGTGCCGAGCACGATGTTGTTCGCGGCCAGCGAGTCGGCCGTGACGAAGAAACCCAGATTGCGCTTGACCAGACGACGTTCGTCCTCGCTCAGGCCGTTCGGGTTCTTCCAGAGCTCGATATCTCGAGCCATGTTGACCTCCTGCGGCATCCAGTGATTGGCGCAGGTAGCCAGGTACTTGTCCCAGGCCCACTTGTATTTGAAAGGTACGAGCTGGTTGACATCGGACACGCCGTTGATGATGCGCTTGTCCTCCGCCCTGACCCGGCGCGAATCGCGTGCGACGATCGAGGCCGAATGGCGCTCCGCACCATGCCGAGCGGGAAACGCACGGACGTTGTCGTCCGGCGCGCGGTCGCTGCGTGCGGCCTTGGACATCGTGCCCGGCACAGCGACTTCGATCACATCGGCGCCGACTGCCTCGACGGCATTGGCGAACGACTGAGGGTTCTTGATCTTGACCGCCGGATTGTTGGCGGTACCGAGGGGTTCGTCCCAGGACAGCATCATTGGATCTCGCTCGTGAGCGATCCGGAATCGGATCGCCGATTGACTGACTTCAACCGACTGGCTCGCCAGCGATCATTCGCCTGCATTGCCGCCGGACTGTCGATACCGGATCGACGAGCATGCAAACGATTCGAGTTGCATGCGAGCGATCCGTTTGTCTTCAGTGAATTCAATCGATGGGCCGTCACGAGTGTGGACTGTTGATGACAATCCGGATGTTACGGTTGATGTGGATCGCTTGCAACGATAGGAACAATCATCTTGACTTTCAATTGTGCGAATCACAACAGCAAACGATGAACGGCACATCGAAATGAATTCAACGCATCACTGACACGCTTCGCATTCGGGATCATCGAGCGCGCAGAAGTTCGGCACGACATCCTCATCGATCGAACCGTGTCTCGTCGTCGCAAGCATTGCATTGCTCATCGCGTTGCCGGTGACGAACGAACCCGCAGCACCATCGGATGTCACTGCATTGAGCTGCCCGATCTTGCCCGTCGACTTCTCGGCACTCGTCGCACCGAGAGTGCGCAGGTAGTAGGTGGTCTTCAATCCACGCAACCACGCGAGCAGGTAGGTGTCGTGCAGCTTCCTGCCCGAAGCACCCGCCACGTAGATGTTCAGCGACTGCGCCTGGTCGATCCATTTCTGGCGACGAGCGGCCGCTTCGACGATCCAGCGCGAGTCGACTTCGAAGGCGGTGGCATATCGCGCACGCATTTCAGCCGGCACTCGATCGATGCTGGCCAGCGAACCATCGAAGTACTTCAGGTCGGCGATCATCACCTCGTCCCACAGGCCGAGTTGCTTCAGATCACGCACCAGATACTCGTTGACGACCGTGAATTCGCCGGACAGGTTGGACTTCACGAACAGATTCTGGAATGTCGGCTCGATGCATGCGGACACCCCGATGATGTTCGAGATGGTGGCGGTAGGGGCGATCGCCACGCAGTTGGAGTTGCGCATGCCATGGCGCCGGATCTGGTCCCGCAATGCCTGCCAGTCGAGCGTTTCGGAAAGATCGACGTCGACCAGAGCCCTGTCGGCATGGGCTCCGGACAGCCGTCCCCGCTGCTCACGCAGCAACTCGATGCTGTCCTTGGGCAGGATGCCCTGGTCCCAGAGCGAGCCGGCGAAACTCGAATAGCGACCGCGCTCGGCGGCGAGTTCGGTCGAAGCCCAGTAGGCGTAATAACAGACGGCTTCCATCGACCGGTCGGCAAATTCCACTGCCTCGTCGCTGGCATAAGACATGCCCATGAGGTGCAGGCAATCCTGGAACCCCATGATTCCCAGGCCGACGGGCCGGTGCTTCAGGTTGGCGTTGCGTGCCTTGCCGACGGCGTAGTAGTTGATGTCGACGACGTTGTCGAGCATGCGCATCGCCGTGGAGATGGTCTTCTTCAGCTTGTCGTGATCGAGCACCCAGGCACCGTAGGCGTCCTGTACGAGGTGGGCGACCAGATTGACCGAACCCAGGTTGCAGACCGCGATCTCGCTGTCGCTCGTGTTCAGCGTGATCTCGGTGCAGAGGTTCGAGCTGTGCACCACGCCCATATGCTGCTGCGGCGAGCGCAGATTGCACGGGTCCTTGAAGGTGATCCAGGGATGTCCGGTCTCGAACAGCATCGACAGCATCTTGCGCCAGAGCTGGGTCGCCGGTATCACCTTCGATGGTTTCAACTCGCCCGCTGCGACCATCGCTTCGTAGCGAACGTAGGCCTGCTCGAACTCCTTGCCCACCTTGTCATGCAGATCCGGACATGACGAGGGCGAGAACAGCGTCCACTGACCGTCTTCCATCACCCGCTTCATGAACAGGTCTGGAATCCAGTTCGCCGTATTCATGTCGTGCGTGCGGCGACGGTCGTCGCCGGTATTCTTGCGCAGATCGAGGAATTCCTCGATATCGAGGTGCCAGGTTTCGAGATACGCGCAGACGGCTCCCTTGCGCTTGCCGCCCTGGTTGACGGCGACCGCCGTGTCGTTGACGACCTTCAGGAAAGGCACGACCCCCTGGCTCTTGCCGTTCGTGCCCCGGATATGACTGCCGAGCGCACGCACCGGTGTCCAGTCGTTGCCGAGTCCGCCCGCGAACTTGGCCAGCAGCGCGTTCTCCTTGATGGCCTCGTAGATGCCGTCCAGGTCATCGGCCACCGTCGTCAGATAGCAGGAAGAGAGTTGCGACCGGCGCGTCGCCGCATTGAAGAGCGTCGGCGTCGAGCTCATGAAGTCGAAGCTCGAGAGCTGGTCGTAGAACTCGATGGCGCGTGACTCGCGATCGATCTCGCCCAGGGCCAGGCCCATCGCCACGCGCATGAAGAAGATCTGTGGCAATTCGATGCGCCGTTCCTCGATATGCAGAAAGTAACGGTCGTAGAGCGTCTGCAGGCCGAGATAGGAAAACTGGAGGTCCCGATCCGGCTCGATCGCCGCCGCCAGCCGTGGCAGATCGAACTGCATCAACTGTTCATCGAGCAGTCCCGCGGCGATACCCTGGCGCAGATAGCGCGGGAAATGTTCCGGGTAGCGTTCGGCCATCGCTCCGTGCGCGACCTCTTCGCCGAACACTTCACGTCGTACGGTATGCAGCAGCAGACGGGCGGTCGCCTTGGTATAGGCGGGCTCTTTCTCGATCAGCGCACGCGAGGACAGGATGGCGGATTTGTAGACCTCGTCGAGCGATACGCCGTCGTAGAGATTCTTCACGGTCTCGCCGAGAATCGGTTCGGCTCGTACCTCGTCGCCCAGATCGGCGCATGCGGAACGGACCAATGACGCCAGCGCGGCAGTGTCGAGCGGCGTCAACACGCCATTGTCGAGCACACGGATCACCGGTTCGTCGAGGTTGCCGTCATTGGCTGCCTGCGCGCGCTGCTGGGCGCGCTCCTGCGCGCGTCGCTCACGATAGAGCACATAGGCTCGGGCGACCTCGTGCTCGCCGGATCGCATCAGCGCCAGTTCGACGTGGTCCTGGATGTCTTCGATATGGAAAGTGCCGCCACCCTGACGACTGCGTACGAGCGCCTGCACCACGTTCGCGGTGAGCGTTTCAACGACGCTTCTGATCCGCGCCGACGCTGCGCCCTGACCACCGTTGACCGCCAGGAAGGCCTTGGTCATCGCGATCGAGATCTTCTGCGGTTCGAACGCGACCACCGACCCGTTGCGCCGGATGATGCGATAGTCCTCGTAGCGTATCGCCTCTCCTTGCGCATCGACGGCGATCGGACCAACCGGACGCAAAGGATGTTGACCGGAGACAGGAGCGGGAGATGAATCAGTGGGGTGGTCGGCGACCCATTGCATTTGTCTATCCTCTTGTAGCTGTTCGATGGAACGTCCCTTCGAGCGGGACGCAGTCGTCTGGTGATTCGAACCGGGTGGCCCTTCGGCCGTGGTTCCGGTCCTGGATCTGATCGAGAAAGAGCGCTTGTCGGTGGGGTGGTCGCCGACACCGACCGGTGTCTCTGAGGTCCTGGAGTCGCTAACGCGCGTGGAATCGCGAATGCACGGGAATTCTTCGGGATCGAGTTTTCAGGGAGGAGTTGCGGGCGGGAGTTCCGCCGGAAATGCCGAGAACTGTTACACGGAATTTCTTACACAAGAATTCAATGGCACACTATATATAGTGCCCTTCAATTCATCTTCGACTAATTCTAGTGATCTCTCGTCGTCAAATCAACCGCTGATCTTTGGGTGTCGGCGAATTTAACGAGTTGTTTAAGACTGCGGCACGGGTCGAACGCGACCTGCGTCAGCGCACTCGATCGGTGCGATCGCGCAGCCATGGGCCTTGCAGCCCGAGTCGTGCTGAAACCTTGTGCAGACGGGTCCAGTCGAAGCGCGGTCCTGGATCGAACTTCCGGCCCGGAGCGACATCACTGTGGCCAGCCAGATAGCGAATCGGAAGCAACTGCGACAGCAGGGTTAATACCTGCGTGAGCTTTCGATACTGCGAATCGGTGAACGCGCGCACACCGTCGCCTTCCAGTTCGATGCCGACCGAGAAGTCGTTGCAACGTTCTCGACCATCGAACTTCGAGACGCCGGCATGCCAGGCACGGTCATTCAGGCTGGCGAACTGCACGAGCCCGCCGTGGCGACGGATCAGCAGATGACTGGAGACTTCGAGGCCGAGCAGCGATGCAAACGCGGGGTGGCTGCTGCAATCGAGCGTATTGCAGAAGAGTTGTTCGATCGCGGGGCCCGAGAAGTGCCCGGGTGGCAGACTGATGTGGTGGATCACGACCAGGTCGATCACGATCGCTGGCGGCCGACGATCGACATTCGGCGATGGCAGCCAACGCGCACCTGGTAACCAACCCGTTGCCGGACCTGTGGAAGCCGGCGCGAGTTCGATCGCGCGTGCCAATCAGTTGATATCCAGCCGCTGCATCCGATATCGCAATGCCCGAAACGTGATCCCCAGCAGTTTCGCCGCCGCGGTCCGGTTGTAGCGCGTCTTTTCGAGCGCGCGTTCGATCGCTTCACGCTCGACCTGATCGATATAGTCGGGAAGCGATGCGGGGATCCCCTCATCGGACAGATTGAACACACTGGCCCGCGTCGTATCGGGCCCGGCAGGCACGAGCCCGACCGGTTCCTCGGTCACCGGCGGTGATCGCCCGATGAGTGCCGGAGGATGATCGGCCTGCGTCTCGGTGCTTTCGTCACGCTCGTATTGCGCGGCGTCCGCGCTCTCGGGTCGCAGCCCGAGGTCCTCGACATTGATCACTTCTCCGTTGGAGAATGCGAGCGCACGTTCGAGGATGTTCTCGATCTCGCGAACGTTGCCCGGAAATCCATAGCTCTGCAGATAGCTGACCGTCACCGAGGCGAGTCGTGGCGGTGTCGCGAGGCCGGAACGCGCTGCCAGTCGCGCGAGCACCGCATCGGCGAGCACCGGAATGTCGTCACGCCTTTCGCGCAGCGGCGGCAGGTGAAGCTCGATGACGTTCAGTCGATAGAAGAGATCCTGCCGAAACCGGCCCGCCTGCACACACTGCGACAGATTCTGATGCGTCGCGCTGATGATCCGCACATCGACAGGCTCTTCCATCGTGGCACCGACCTTGCGCGCACGCTTTTCCTGAATCACGCGCAGCAGCTTTACCTGCATCGCGAGCGGCAGATCGGCGACTTCGTCGAGAAAGAGCGTGCCGCCGTTGGCGGCCTGGAAAAAGCCGTTGCGCTCCTGGTCGGCACCGGTGAATGCGCCCTTCCGATAACCGAAGAACTCCGCTTCCATCAGGTTCTCGGGAATCGCACCGCAATTGACGGCGATGAATGCACCTTGCCCCCGCGGTCCCGATTCGTGCACCAGTCGCGCGGCGAGTTCCTTGCCCGAGCCCGATTCGCCGGTGATGGCGACGGGCGCCATGCTGCGAGCGAGCCGCAGGATCTGCGCCCTCACATCGCGGATTGCCAGTGACTCACCGAGCAGACGACGCGATGCCGCCACCGAGACCGACGCCTGGCCCGTCTTCGCGACGTCGCCAGGCAGATTGACCGCCGAACGCACGAGACTGCGCAAGCCGTCGACCGCGATCGGCTTGGCGAGGGTAGTCGAAGGCGCCGGCTTTCAACGCGGCAACCGCATTCTCGGTACTGCCGAACGCGGTGATCACAGCGACCGGCGTATTCGGATAATCGGTCGCGATCAGCTTGACCAGTTCCAGCCCGTCTCCGTCGGGCAGACGCATGTCGGTCAGGCACAGCGAGTAGGCATTGCGGCCGAGCCGCGCCCGGGCATCGGCAAGGTCGGCCGAGCAGTCGACGTCCAGTCCCATGCCGACGAGCGTGAGCTCGATCAGCTCGCGAAGATCGGCCTCGTCGTCGATGACGAGGACGCGTGGAATATTGCCGGCCCGGGACAATGTACGACCCGATAGTTCACTCTGACTCATGAGTTGAGTGCCTGCTTCATGCTGCCCTTGCCCGCGTCCGATCGACGGGGATCGATCAAGAACGCGCCGCTGTAGCGATCGCCAGTCCGAATACTCTGATAACGGATGCCTGCTCCGTTCAGCGCGCTCAGTTCCCGAGCGAGATACAAGCCCAACCCGGTACCGCGAGACTCCGTCGTGTAGAACGGTTCGAACGCGTGCGCTACCGCGTCCGGCCCGAGCCCGGGCCCGTCGTCGGCCACGCTGAGCTCCAGCCGTCCGTCTTCGAGTTTACGCCACGTGATCAGAACCGCTCCCGGATCGTTGGAAGCATACCGCAGCGCATTGCTCACCAGATTCACGAGCACCTGGCGCAACTGGTTCGAATCGAATCGCATCGGCGCGTCGGTCTCCAGCGAAATGGCGATCCGGTGACGCTGGGCGCCCGACTGAACGACGAATTCGGGCAGGAACTCGCTGAGGAACCGCTCCATGTCGACCTGCTCGTCGACTGCCAGGCCGCCACGCGAAATGGACAGCACATCTTCGATCACGCGATTGATACGCACCGTGTTGGCCTCGACGATTCCGGCCAGACGGGACAGCGGGACGGACTCGAGCTGTTCGGCCAACAGGCCGTTGGCGTGGCGAATCGCCCCCAGCGGATTGCGGATCTCGTGAGCGATAGATGCCGACAGGCGCCCCATCGATGCGAGCTTCAGCTGTTGTGCACGTTGCTCGAGTTCCTGAAGATTCTCGACCAGGATCACCGAATCCGCGTCGTCTTCGTCCAGCGCGGCCATGAAGCGCACCCGGACCCGGGTGGCCTTGTTCGGCCGGTCCGGCGCGAACGGTGCAGCGAGTTCGGTTTCGTAGGCTTGCCCGCGAGAGACCTGCCGCCAGTGCTGGTAGCGATCGAACAGCGGCGTCCAGTCGGCGCCCAGCAGCAATTCGAGTTGCAGGCGACCAGGATCGTCGGACCAGTCGGTATCGGCGAGACCCAGGATATGCCCCGCTGCCCGGTTCATGGTGCGCAGCTGGCCATCGGCACCGACCACGAGCACACCCTGCTGGCTTTCGGCGATCACACGCTGTGTCACGGCGAGCTGGTTGCGCACGTCCTCGCCGCGACGAAACGCAAGCGCTTCCTGGGCTTGCAGACGCGTCGCAAGCCAATTGACCGACAAGGCCGTCAGGAAACAGGCCGCACCGATGACACCGGCCTGCCCGAACTGCGCCGCCTCGACACCGCGCCCTTCGGTCAGGCCGATTCCCGATTCCAGCAGAAGGAGCAAGGTGGCCAGCGCCGCGAAGAACGCCGCATAGCGACGCGACGACAGCACCGAGCCGGCCGCCACCGAAGCGACCATCAGTGCGCCCAGACCGCCACGCACGCCACCCGAGTAGTAGACGAGCAGAGCCAGCGCCACCAGATCGGTGATCACATGGACCAATAACTGCAGCTGCAAGTGGGGCCGGAACGTACGGATGAACAGCATGTAGACGACGGCAACCAGCACATAGGTCAGTGCCACGCGTCTGAAGATCGGTTCGTCGGTGATGTCCAGCCATTCGCGTCGGTATGCCGCATGCGATGCGAGCAACATCAGCAGCGCGACGACCACCCGACTGGCCGCGAACCAACCGAGCGCTTGCCAATACGATTCGGGCGTCTGTCCGG
The DNA here is from genome assembly GCA_041736455.1 of Burkholderiaceae bacterium. Classification (GTDB taxonomy): domain Bacteria; phylum Pseudomonadota; class Gammaproteobacteria; order Burkholderiales; family Burkholderiaceae_E; genus JAUIAI01. Next base: position 12,037 of record JBGSTN010000238.1, read on the forward strand.
CAACCCGGCGGGGCAGTGCAGTCCGGGGGAGCAGCAGCTCGCTCATCCGAGTCGGCGATGCTCTTCGGAACAATAGATGCGGTTGCCGCCATGCACGGCTTCGGAACTCGGCACGTAGACGCCGCAATGGGCACAACGGATGATCAGCTCGCGCTGCGGTTCGGGGCGTGAACGTGCCGCTGCTTCATTCTTGCGTTGCATCAGGGTTATGAAACGTGCGACCCCCCAGATGATGGCGATCAGGGCGATCCAGAACACGAGCTTGCCCATCAGGCGGAACCACGTCGGGCGCAGGGACGATCGCGACGGGTCGGCTCACGCACGACCAAGAATCACCTCCAGCACGAAGCGGCTGCCCACGTAGCCGAGCAGCATCACCACGAAACCCAGGATCGTCAGACGCAGCGCGGTGCGACCGCGCCAGCCCCACCGCCAGCGGCCGAGCAGAAGCGTGGCGAACGCCGACCAGGCGAGCAGCGTGAACACGGTCTTGTGGTCGAACTTGAACGGACGACCGAAGATGTTCTCGGACCAGAACATGCCGCTGACCGCCGTGAGCGTGAGCAGGACGAAACCGAAGCCGACCAGCCGGAACAGCACGCGCTCCATGGCCAGCAAGGGCGGCAAACGATCGATGAACGCGGCGAGCACGCCCCCGTCAGTGGGTGCGGCCCGCAGTCGACGCTCGGCGCCGGCCATCAGGACC
>JBGSTN010000241.1:0-6580 GCA_041736455.1 Burkholderiaceae bacterium
CGACCGCCACCGCTCGCGCGCTCATCGACGATGCGGGCATCGCATGGCGCCTGCATGTACGCATGGGCAAAGCGGCAGAAGAAATCGTGGCGCTGGCCCAGGAACTCGGCAGCCAGGGAATCGCCATCGGCTCGCATGGGCTGACGGCCGCCGAGTCGCTCCTGCTCGGGTCGGTGAGCTACAAGGTCGTGCATCTTGGAACGGTGCCGGTCCTGATCGTCCGCTGATCGGGCGCCGATCGGGCGCTGATCGGGCGTCAAGCCGCCCTGGGGCATGGCACTTCAAACGGGCACGCCGCTTGCGCATCGATTCCCGCTTGTCCGACTGAATGGCCGGACGAGTGCGGTCGACCCTCTGGAGGCTGACGATGAAGTTGCTGTTGGGACTGATCCTCGCGATCGTCGCGAACACCGTTGCTGCGCAGGACTCCCGTTACCGTATCGCAGTCGTGGCCGACGGTCTCGAGTACCCATGGTCCGTTGCCTTTCTTCCCGACGAGATCATGCTCGTGACCGAACGTACAGGCCGGCTGCGCGTGATCGACCGCGGCGGGCTCAGGGCGGAACCGGTCGCAGGAGTGCCGGCGGTCTTCGTGTCGGGTCAGGCGGGATTGTTCGATGTATTGCCGGCGACGGATTACGAGCAGAGCGGGCTCCTCTATCTTTCGTACGCACACGGCGACATGGATGCCAACCATACGCGAGTGATCCGTGCGCGTTTCGATGGGCAGGCCCTGCAAGATGTCACGCCGATCTTCACGTCGGAGCCGGCCAAGTCGGGCGACGCTCACTTCGGTGGACGCATGACCTGGCTGCCGGACGGCACGCTGGTCATGGGATTGGGCGACGGCTTCTACTTCCGCGAGGATGCGCAGCGACTCGAATCCCACATGGCCAACACGATCCGGATCAACGACGACGGTACCGTGCCCCCGGACAATCCGTTCGTCGACCGACCCGAAGCTCGTCCCGAGATCTACAGCTACGGCCACCGGCACGTGCAGGCTCTGGTATTCGATGCTGAAACGGGCAGGCTGTTCGCACACGAGCATGGGCCGCGCGGCGGCGACGAGCTGAACGTGATCGAGCCGGGCCGCAACTACGGATGGCCCCTGATCAGCTATGGCCGTGACTACAGTCGCTCGAAGATCACACCGTTCACCGAACTGCCCGGCCTCGAGCAGCCGCTGCTGCACTGGACACCTTCGATCGCGCCGGCCGGCATGACGCTCTATACGGGCGAAAGCTTCCCCCAATGGCAGCGCAGTCTGTTCGTTGCGGCACTTGCCGAGAAGAGCGTGCGGCGCGTGCCTCTGGCCGCGGACGGATCGCCGGGGCCGCAGGAAACGCTGTTCACCGAGCTTGACCAGCGCATGCGTGATGTGCGAACCGGCCCGGATGGTGCGTTGTATCTCGTGACCGACGAATCTCCCGGCCAGTTGCTTCGCGTCACGCCAGCGGAATCGTCCTGACGTCCCGCTGCCTCTCTTCAAGCAAAGCCCGCCCACACAGGAGCCCTCCATGAGCCGATATCTGCCGACAGCGTCGACCGTAATCGCGTTCTTCGCCGCCGTCGTACTCGCCACCGTGCTGGGGTCGATCATCCAGACCCAATACAACCTTGATGCTCTGCGCAGTATCGGCGCGGAAATCACCGATGGCGTCAGGTTGCAGACCACCGTAGGCGACATTGCCAGTGGTTTCACGCCGACCTACGGCGGCTACATCGTTCTGCCCGCGTTGCTGGTCGGCTTCGCGGTGGCGTGGTGGATCATCGGCAAGGGGCGGCAGTCGTTACGGCTGGCATTGTTCGCACTCGCAGGGGGTCTGGCGATCCTCGCGGCCATTCCGCTGGTGAACTGGCTGTCGCCGGTCGCACTGCTGGTCGGCGCCAGCCGCGACTTCAGTTGCACGGTATTGATGGCACTGGGCGGCTCGGTGGCCGGCGTGCTGTTCGCCTCGCTGACTTCGCCCCGACTGGACAAGTTGGACCGTGACGGCCATCGTTATGGCCCCGAACCCGCGACGAGCTAGTCCGCCGGGCATTCATCGCGCCTTTGATCGGGCCGACGCCGGCCCGCAAGGCCCACAAGCTTGAAGCGATCACGGCCCGATCGCGCTCCGAACCGAATTCAATGGCGGTAGGTCGCGGCCACACCCGCGGAGCCAGGCATTCGATCCGCCGGCAGGACATGGACTTCGCCCCCCATCTTCAACACCAGTTCGCCCAGATCGTCGAGCACGTCGTCGATATGCGGACTGTCCAGGTCGGCCGCAATGATACGGCCGGTGCTGTCGTCGAGGTGGCCGGCTATGACGCGGTCGGCCTCGATCAGCAGTCTGCCCACTCGGCCCGCCGCGGCCGCCCGCGCCACGTCATCCAGGTTGTCACTGCCCAGACCTTTGGCGCGCGCGGCGCCGAACTCGTCTGTCCAGCGCGCCTGCCGCGCCCGGTACTCGGGCTCCACGGCCTCCCACGCCCGTTGCCGCAGCTGATCGAGACTCAGCGCGTCGGCGCTGACATCGATACCCGTCGCCTGCAATTGCGGGTTGTGACTTACCTTGCGAAACAGGTTGTGGTGCTCGGGCAGCGCTGACAGGATCAAGGGCAAACCCGACGGCTTTGAATAGTGCTCGGCCACCACCCGGTCCACCGCACGGAAGAAGCGTTCGGCGTCCTTGTCGACTTCGTCCTTCTTGCCGCCCTGGCCATGGTGCATGGCCGGACTGCCACCGCCGGCGCCCCCATAAGAAGCAACGGTGTGATGCGGCTCGCTCAGTTCGTCGCCGAGGGCGTCGGTGATCGTCTTCGGCACGCCCGGCGCCAGCTCGATCTCGGCGATCGCGTCCCGGTCACCCTCGAACAGACGCAACTTGTGCAGACTCAGGCCCAATACCTGGTAGCGGCCGGTAGATTGCAGGATGCGCCGTAGCGGCTTGGTGTGGAAGCTGTCAGCCACAACCGCCAGTTCGGCAAGCGGTCGCGGCAGCACGAATACGCGGAACAGACCCTCGCCATTGAGAACCGCCAGACCATCCAGGGTGTGGTTCCAGAAATCGGCGTCAGCAGCCAGCGCTCGGAACGGGGCGATCAGCGCTTGTATCTCGGCCGCGCTGCACGTCTGTTGCAACTGGCTTTCCAACGACTCGACACCGTGGCGAAAGCGGACCCGGTCCTGCTGATTCTCGGGGTGGCGCCGGTGCGTGGGCTGGTAGAGCGACAGGCAAGGTGGGGAGGCGAAGCTGTTCAATTCGAGCAGCGCTTGCGGGGTGAGGGCTTGTGGCGTCAGGGAATCTTTCATGATGATCTCCGATGGTTGGGTTCGTGGATTCGATTCGTCCCCCTCCGCATTCACTCGACGTCGTGCGGCCGCTTGGCATGGCACGGTTGCAGGATGGCTGCGATGACGATCGCATCCTGGACGGAACGTCGATCGGGTATCAGAGCCGATCGTGAAAAGCGGCGTGGCGCGAGCCTGCCCAGCGGCAAATGGCCTGCCGACGCTGCGCGCGGTGCCGTCTGCTGCCCCTCGGCAGCCTGCTGCATTTCGTCGGCAACCAGCCTCTCGTCAGCCTGCCGTCTTTCGTCGATGCCGGATCGGGTCGGTCTCTGCGTGGTCGGCATTGGAGCGCCCATTGGATGAACCACAGGCTGCGGTCCGCTCGGCTCGCGCGATCGAAGCGCTTTCCTGCGCAACTGTCGGTAGAGGAACTGCACGAGAAGGACGACGCCGATCACGAGGGCGATGATCAGGTCCAGCGGGAAGGCGCGCATGCGATAGCCCCGCTACCTTCTCTGCAGATCGGACGCATCGTCGCCGGTGCTCGCGATCTCTTCGCGCATCGCGGTGTCGGCCTGCATGTTCTGCATACGGTAGTAGTCCATGATGCCCAGGTTGCCGGCACGGAAGGCCTCGGCCATGGCGCGCGGCACTTCGGACTCGGCCTCGACGACCCGGGCGCGCATTTCCTGCTCCAGGGCAACGGCCATCGCACGGCGTTCTTCGGCCTTGGCCTGGGCGATCTGCTTGTCGGCGTCGGCCTGATCGATCTGCAGCTTGGCGCCGATGTTGTCTCCGACGTCCACGTCGGCAATGTCGATCGAGAGAATCTCGTAGGCCGTCCCGGCATCCAGGCCCTTCGACAGGATGTGCTTGGAGATGTGGTCCGGGTTCTCGAGCACATCCTTGTGACTCTTTGCAGAACCGATCGTGCTGACCATTCCTTCGCCCACCCGCGCCATGATCGTCTCTTCCCCTGCGCCGCCGACCAGCCTGTCGATATTCGTGCGCACCGTCACGCGTGAGACGGCGATCAGTTGGATGCCATCCCTGGCCACGGCAGCGATGCGTGGCGTTTCGATCACCTTGGGAAGCACCGACATCTGCACGGCCTCCAGGACATTGCGACCGGCCAGGTCGATGGCCGCCGCACGCTGGAAGGGCAGCGGGATGTTCGCCTTGTCGGCCGAGATCATCGCGTTGACGACTCGTGCCACGTTGCCGCCTGCCAGGAAGTGCGCCTCCAGGTCGTTGATAGAGAGATCGACCCCTGCCTTCGCTGCGCTGATGCGCGCGGTCACGATGGTTGCGGGCGGGACACGCCGCAGGCGCATGGCAATCAGGGTGAAGAGACCGACGTAGGCACCTGATGCCCAAGCGGCGATCCACAGCGGTATAGGCACCAGATAGAGCAACACGGCCAAGGTGACGACCACCGCCACCAGCAGACCGACGCCGCCGAACAGCCCTACGATCGATTCATTCATCGTGCATTGCTCCTGCAATCATCGTGACCCCGGCTTCACCGTGGCCTCGGTTCAATCGGGTTTCCGAGGCGCAGACCTGGCGCTTTCCGGCGGGTCCGGCAGTTGTCGAACGACGATCCGGTTGCCATCGACGTGGGTCACCTCGATCGCCGCGCCGCGCTCGATGAGCAGACCATCCGACACCACGTCGACGCGCTCGCCATCGAAGTGTGCAATGCCGGCGGGCCGGAGCACGGATGCCGCCTGACCCCGTTTACCCACCCAGTGTTGATCGGACAGCGGGGCCGAACCGTGGGCCGGTCCGGTGCCGAGATCGGACGACAGGATCAGTCGGCGTGCGAACGGCAGACGTGGCAGGTAGCGCAACGAAACGAGCGCCGCCAGCAGAGTGATCAGCAGGGCGATGACGACCCGTCCGGCGGCTTCGAGGACGACGACCGGTGTATCGCCGGCGCCGGTCATGCTGAGCACGAAGGCCCCCACGAGGGCCGCCAATCCCAGTGCACCGGCGATACCGAAACCAGGAATGACGAAGATCTCGGCAAGAAGCAGGGCAAGACCCGCGCCTGCAAGCAGCAGTTCTTCCCAGCCTGCCAACTGCACCAGCCAGTGGCCCCAGAAGAAGAGCGCAAGACTTCCGATACCCAATGCGCCCGGAATGCCTAGGCCGGGCGTGCGCATCTCGAGCAGAATCCCCAGCATGCCGACGCTGATCAGGAGCGAGCCGAGTATCGGGTGGGTCAGCAGACGCACGAGTCGCTCGGCCCAGTTCGGTGACGACGCCCGGATCTCCGCACCTTCTATCCCTGCCTGCGAAAGCACGCTGTCCAGCGTATCGGCACGGAAATCGACGAATTCCTGCTTGAGCGCTTCGTTGACCGTCAAGGTCAGCAATTTGCCCTTGTCCACGACGCCCGGCACCTCGACGTCTGCGTCGACCATCGCCTCGGCCAGCAGCAACGGGCGCTCGCGCGCTTCCGCCGTGGCACGGAACTCCTTGCGAACATACGAAACGGTCTTTTCATCCGCAGGTATCGAGGCGGCACCGGGTGTGCCGGTCTGTACCGGGGCGGCCGCGCCGATCGTGCTGCCCGTGGCCATCACCAGCGTCTGCGTCGCCAGACCGATCAACGCACCCGCCGATATCGCGCGCTTGTTGACGAAACCGATCGTGCGCAACGGTGTATTCAGCAATGCATCGCGGATCTGCACGGCCGCATCGACCCGGCCACCGAAGGTATCGATCTCGAGGACCAATGCCGCCGCGCCTGCCTCGGCGGCTTCATCGATGACCCGCTCGACGAAAGGCGCCAGCCCGAGGTCGATCACGCCGTCGATTCGAAGCACATAGACGATCGGCGTCGGTGTCGTGACTTGTGAAGAGGCCGGGCGGGTCATCGGCACCAGGGAACCCAGGAAGCCCGATGTCACCAAGGCAAGGCCGACCAGACGCTTCAGCTTGCCCTCCCTTCGCATCCGCCTTTCCCCCAGTCGACCCATCGGAAGGTCGAGGCAAGATCTGTGCGCGTCGACGCCGCAAACGGGGAAAGGCAACTGACGCGACGCTTCCAAATCTCGCCGATCAACGCAACGTCAACCACATCACGGCGGTCATCGACAGCAACAGCACGCCGGCCACGGGCAGCGTCGATATCCCGCTCTCCAGTCTTTGCGCCAGTGCCGCCATCCGGCGCGCGCGCGCGAGTGTCGAATGCCGCCACCGGGCCATCCGATCGGCGCCCTCACGCAGCCGTTCGCGCAGCCGTTTCAGCAAGCTGGCGAGCTTCCTCCAGGCTGCCAGCATCGGCCACAG
>JBGSTN010000259.1:0-3994 GCA_041736455.1 Burkholderiaceae bacterium
CTCGCGCACGACGCCGCGCAGACGTCGGCGAAGCAGGGCGCCGAAGTGGTGCTCACCTCGATCTTCCCGGTCGAGAAGATGCAGGCGAACCGGCACGAGGTCGAACAGGCACAGGCCGAGGCGATCGACATTCGTGGCGGCCTGGTTCCGCTGGGCGTCGTCAAGGGAGCCGATGGCCGTGCGGTCGCGCTGCGAGTCGCGAAGTGCGAGGCCAAAATGGTCGGCGGCAAGCTCGACATCAAGCAGATCGAAGGAACGGAGGAAGACATTCCGGCCGACCTCATCGTCTCGGCGATCGGCCAGGCCGTCGATTTCACCGGCCTGGAGGTGTTCGACAACGGCAAGGGCGCAATCAGCGCGGACCGCAGTTATCAGCTGGCAGGGCACGAAGGCGTGTTCGCCGGTGGTGACGTGCTGCGGCCGCATCTGCTGACCACCGCCATCGGCCACGGATCGATCGCCGCGGACGGTATCGATCGCTACCTGAAGGGCGACGAAGCCGCGAAGCGGCCCAAGATCGACGTCCATGTCTTCGATCTCTTGCGCAAGTACGTGGAGAACGGCGTCACGCTCGAACCCGTGAAGGAGCCGCTATACGGCACCGACGTGAACAAGGGCGTCGTCCACAATTTCGACAATCGCTCCGACCGTTATGTGATCCCGCACTCGGAACTCTTCCTCGGGCACTTCACCTACACGCCGCGCAATCTGCGCAATTTCATCACGCTCGACCGTGAATCGGCGCTCGGCAATTTCGACGAGCGTATCCAGGCGCTCGCCGAAGAGCGGGCAGTGGCCGAAGCGAAGCGTTGCATGAGTTGCGGTCAGTGTTTCGAGTGCGACAACTGCGTCGTCTACTGTCCGCAGATCGCGGTGAAGAAGGTGCCCAAGAAAGAGGCGACGATCGGCCGCTACGTGTTCACCGACTACGACCGCTGCGTGGGCTGCCACATCTGTGCCGAGGTCTGCCCGACCGGCTACATCCAGATGGGCCTGGGCGAATAGGACGGGACGCCGAGCGATGAACGGATCACGGGTCCTCCTGCTGTTGATGGTCGTCGTGGCGACCGGTCTCGGCATCGCCTGGGCCGGCAACGCCGCGTTGTCCGACCAGTCCGAGCCGCGCTACGAGGTCGACCGCAACACGAAGTGTGTCGTTGCCGGCGAAGAGATGCGCATATTGCACCCCCATCTCCTGCATCACCAGCGCGATCGCACGGTGCACCTGGGCGAGCGCGGTACCGATGTCAGTCTGAAAGCGTGCGTCGACTGCCACGCCGGGCCGGGCGCCGGAATCAGTGCGGGGGCAGTGGTCGGCCAGGAAGGGGCGTTCTGCGAGAGCTGCCACCGTTATGCGGCGGTAAAGATCGATTGCTTCGACTGCCATCGCACGACGCCATCGTCCACCGAACGGGCGGCGATCGATACGGACAAGGCCAGGTGATGAAGGATTCACGAGAGATTCGCCGTGTCGTGGGTGATCGGGGCAGCGACGCCGGTTCAACCGCTGCATCAGGAACCGATGGCGATCCGGAACAGCGCGCCGCGCGTCGGGCCTTCCTCTCGGTAGCGTCAGCCGGGCTGGCCGGTCTGGCACTCGCCCCCGGCATCCGTCTGCTCCAGATCGCGACGGCCGACGAACCCTCGCGGGCCAGTTCGACGGTGCGCTGGGGCATGCTCGTCGATGCCAATCGTTGCAAGAGCGACTGCGACGCCTGCGTGCAGGCGTGCAATCGCGAGAATGGCCTGTCGGGCGGGACCGCGCCGACCGACTCCCAATGGATCAGGACGATCAAGATTCATGATGAACGTCTCGGCCGCACCGTGAATGCGCCGGTGATGTGCCAGCATTGCGCCGAGCCGCCTTGCGTCGACGTGTGTCCCACCGGCGCGTCGTTCAAACGCGCCGACGGCATCGTGCTGGTCGATCGACACAGCTGCATCGGTTGCCGGTACTGCATGATGGCCTGTCCCTACAAGGCGCGCAGTTTCGTCCATGAACCGGTGCACGACCAGCGCAGCGACGTACCGCGCGGGAAGGGTTGCGTCGAAAGCTGCACGATGTGCGTACATCGGATCGATCGTGGCGCGTCGCCGGCTTGCGTCGAGGCCTGCCCGGAGGGCGTGTTCACTTTCGGCAACATGAACGATCCCGACAGCGCGATCGCGCAGCGCCTGCGCACTGTGGCGAGCACCCAGATCCGCGCCGACCTGAAGCTGAACACCGGTGTGCGTTACGAGGGGCTCGGGTCATGAGACACGCGAGTACTTCGAGGCTTCGCTGCGGCTCCTGGTTCTTCCCGGGTTTTGCGGTCGCCGTCGCGGTGATGGCCGCGGGTCTGTTCGCCGCACACTACGTCGAGCAGCACGGGCATGTGGTCACCGGCATGAACAATTCGGTCGTGTGGGGGCTGCCGCACGTCTTCGCCCTGTTCCTGATCGTTGCCGCCTCGGGCGTCCTGAACATCGCGTCGATCGGCTCGGTGTTCGCGCAACAGGCCTACAAGGATTGGGCGCGGCTCTCGGCGCTTCTGTGCAACTCGATGCTCGCCGGCGGCCTGCTCGTGCTGACGCTGGATCTGGGCCGGCCGGACCGGTTCATGATGCCTGGCACGCATTTCAACTACACCTCGCTGTTCGCATGGAACGTCATTCTTTACTCGGGCATGTTCGCGCTGGTGCTTGCGTACAGCTGGGCGATGTTCGAGAGGCGTCTTTCGGTCTGGTCGACTGCGGGCGGTGTCGCGGCGCTCGTCTGGCGGATCATCCTGACCACCGGGACCGGTTCGATCTTCGGGTTTCTCGTGGCGCGCGAGGCCTACGCGTCCGCGTTGTTGCCGCCGATGTTCATCGTCCTGTCGTTCGCGTGGGGTCTGGCCGTCTTTCTCCTCGTGCAGTACATGCTGTCGCGTATCGACGGCGTCCCGATCGACTCGGATACCGAGCGGCGCATGTCGCGCCTGCTTGGTGTCTATGCAGCCGCTTCGCTGTACTTCGTCGCCGTCAGCCACATCGTCAACGGCTATTTCGCCCGCGCCGAGGGATTCGAACGGTTCATCCTGTTCGGTAGCCTGCCCTACGCGCCGATGTTCTGGATCGGTTTCGTGCTGATCGGTTGCGTGGGTCCGATGGTGCTGCTGTTCGGACCCGGCATGGGTCCGACCGCACGTCGATGGGCCGCGGTGGGTGTCATCGTCGGTGCGTTCTCGTTCCTGTACGTCTTCGTGATCGGTGGTCAGGCCTATCCGCTCGACCTCTTTCCAGGCGCCACCACGAGCAGCAGTTTTCTCGATGGCGCCGTTGCTCCGTACCGGCCCAGCTTCGTCGAACTGCTGCTCGGTCTGTCGGGGGTGGGCTTCGCTGCCGTGCTGACGTTGATGGGAATCCGCGTATTCGAGTTCATGCCGGCAGCGGTGCCGGCCGGTGTGCCGCCGGAGCGCCTCGGGGTCGATCTATGACGTCGCGTCGCTGGTTGCTGTCGGCCGCGCACAAGTCGTCCGGCAAGACGATGGTCAGCATCGGACTGGCAGCGGCACTTCGCGACCGCGGCCTGGTCGTCCAGACTTTCAAGAAAGGGCCCGACTACATCGATCCGATGTGGCTGACGCTGGCTTCCGGTCGGCCCTGCTACAACCTGGATCCTCACCTCAGCAGTACCGAAGCGATCGTGGCCACGTTCGCGCGACACGCCGACGCCGCGGACATCGCGTTGATCGAGGGCAACAAGGGCCTGTTCGACGGCATGTCGATCGATGGTCACGATTGCAGCGCGGCGCTCGGTCACGCGCTGGCGACGCCTGTCGTCCTCGTCATCGACACGCGTGGCATCACGCGTGGCATCGCGCCACTGCTGCTCGGCATGCAGGCCTTCGATCCGGGCATCGAGTTCGCCGGTGTGATCCTCAACCGGACCGGCGGCAGTCGGCACGAAGGCAAGCTGCGCCAGGCGGTCGAGGCCTTCACGTCGAAGCGGGTGCTGGGTGCGATCGAGATC
>JBGSTN010000270.1:0-3331 GCA_041736455.1 Burkholderiaceae bacterium
CTGCGGAGCGCGCGCAAGGATCTGATGGCGCGGCGGCTCGACGGCGCGGGCGACGAATCAACGGTGGCAGCCGCCGAGTTGCGCCCCGACGATCTTGTCGTCATCGAGGCAGGGCAGTTCGTACCTGCCGATGGCGAGATCGTCGAAGGGCTCGCGTCGATCAACGAAGCGGCGGTCACCGGTGAATCGGCCCCGGTGTTGCGTGAAGCAGGGACCGACCGATCGAGCGTGATCGGCGGTACCAAGGTGCTGTCGGACCGCGTCGTGGTGCGCGTGACGGCCGATCCCGGCAACAGTTTCCTGGATCGCATGATCGGGCTGGTGGAAGGATCGAACCGGCAGAAGACACCCAACGAGATTGCCCTCGGCATCCTGCTGACGGTGATGACACTGACCTTCATGATCGTCGTCGGCACTCTCCCCTTCATCGGCGGCTTCGTCGACGTCGGCGTCGACGGCGTGATCCTGGTCGCGCTGCTGGTGTGCCTGATTCCGACCACCATCGGCGGCCTGTTGCCGGCGATCGGGATCGCCGGGATGAACCGGGCGTTGCAGGCCAATGTACTGGCCAAGTCGGGCAAGGCCGTCGAAGTTGCGGGTGACATCGACGTGCTGCTGCTCGACAAGACCGGCACCATCACCTACGGCGATCGGCAGGCCACTGCGTTCCATCCCCTGTCGGGCGTGGAACCGTCGACACTGCGCCAGGCCGCGCTGCTGGCCTCCCATGCCGATCCGACGCCGGAGGGCAAGTCGATCGTCAAGCTGGCGCTCGACAAAGGGGAGACGATCGCCGCCACGCCGGCTCATGCGCACTTCGTGCCGTTCACCGCCCAGACGCGCATGTCGGGCGTCGATCTGCCCGACATGCGGGTGATTCGCAAGGGCGCGATGGACGCGATCATTGCGCACATCAGGCAACTGGATGGCCGCGTGCCTGCCGAGCTGAAAGATCGAGTCGAACAGATCGCGCGGCGCGGCGCGACGCCTCTGGTCGTTTCCGATGGCAGACACGTGCTCGGCGCGATCGAGCTCTCCGATGTGGTCAAGCATGGCATCAAGGAGCGCTTCGCGCAGCTGCGCGCGATGGGCATCAGAACGGTGATGATCACCGGTGACAACAAGCTGACGGCAGCAGCGATCGCCGCCGAGGCTGGCGTGGACGACTACATGGCCGAGGCACGTCCTGAAGACAAACTCGCACGAATCCGGTCCGAACAGGCGCAGGGCAGGCTCGTGGCGATGGTCGGAGACGGCACGAACGATGCGCCGGCGCTGGCGCAGGCCGACATCGGGCTGGCGATGAACTCCGGCACCCAGGCCGCCAAAGAGGCGGGCAACATGGTCGATCTCGATTCCGATCCGACCAAGTTGCTGGCGGTGGTGGAGATCGGCAAGCAGCAGTTGATCACGCGCGGTGCACTGACGACGTTTTCGCTGGCCAACGACGTCTCGAAGTACTTCGCGATCCTGCCGGCGCTTTTCGCAACAGCCGTTCCGCAGATGGCCACGCTCGACGTGATGAATCTCTCCAGCCAGACCAGTGCGGTGTTGTCGGCCCTGATCTTCAACGCGATCATCATTCCGATGCTGATCCCGCTGGCACTGCGTGGCGTGAGATTCCGCCCGGCCGGTGCGAACGAACTGTTGCGCAACAACATGCTTCTGTACGGCGTCGGCGGTGTGCTGCTGCCCTTTGTCGTGATCAAGCTGATCGATGTCGCGCTGGCGACGTTATCCAATATCTAAGGGGTTTGCGATGGCCATTTCTATGCCTTCATCGAGCCAATCTGTTTCAGTTGCGCCCGGCGTCTCCGATTCGGGCCTGCTGCGCGGATCGATCGGACTGGCCGTGTTGACCCTGCTCGGATACGGCCTTCTGTATTCACTCGCCGGCGTCGGCCTGGGACAACTGATCTTTCCGGCAGCCGCCAACGGCAGCCTGATCGTGCGCGACGGCATCGTGGTCGGCTCGACATTCGTGGCTCAACCGTTTGCCGACGATCGCTATTTCACGTCGCGTCCATCGGCGGCAAAACATCAGCCGATGGCGGCGGGGGCGAGCAACCAGGCACGATCGAATCCCGAGTTGCGCCAGCGCCTGACCGACGCCGTCGCCGCGATGGCCAGGCGCGAGAACGTCGACCCGTCGCAGGTACCGGGCGACCTGGTCACCCAGTCCGGCGGCGGCTTCGACCCGCACATCAGCCCGCAAGGTGCTGCCATTCAGGTGAACCGTGTTGCACGGGTCCGGGGCCTGGACACCGAGACAGTGGCGCGGATCGTGACGCAGAATACCGAGAACCCGCAGTTCGGCGTGCTGGGGGCTGCGCGCGTCAACGTGTTGGCGCTGAACCTGGCACTGGATCGCGCGCAACGCGAAGCGAGGCCTGATTCGGCCGCTGCCGATCTTTGACCGCTCACGTCGCCCCTATTCTCGAGAGACGGATGGGATCTGAACAGACCGGAATGGCAGACGCGCTGATCGAAGGCATCCGCCGGCAGTCGGCAGGGCGACTCACCGTGTTCCTCGGCGCAGCGCCCGGCGTGGGCAAGACGTACGCGATGCTTGCGCGTGCCCGCGAACTGCATCGACAAGGCACCGACGTGGTGATCGGAATCGTCGAAACCCATGGCCGCAGCGAAACGCAGGCGCTCGTCGAAGGCCTGCCTCTCGTGGCACGCAGGAAGGTCGACTATCAGGGACGCGTCCTGGAGGAAATGGATCTGGACGCCTTGATCGCGCGCCGGCCCGTCGTGGCCCTGGTCGACGAACTCGCCCATCGCAATGTCCCGGGAAGCCGCCACGAACGGCGCTGGCAGGATGTGGAGGAAATGCTCGACGCCGGCATCGACGTCTACACCACGGTCAACGTCCAGCACCTGGAAAGCCTGAACGATGTCGTGCACCAGATCACCGGCATCCGGGTACGGGAGACGGTGCCGGACTCGGTGTTCGATAGGCTGCGCGACATCCGTCTCGTGGACCTTCCCGCACGCGAGCTGATCGAGCGGCTCAATGACGGCAAGGTCTATCTGCCGGAACAGGCCACCCAGGCGTTGCAGGCTTTCTTCTCACCATCGAACCTGACGGCGTTGCGCGAACTCGCGATGCAGACGGTAGCCGAGCATGTCGATACCGATCTGAGGGAAACGCTGGCAGCACGGGGCTTGCCCGGCCACGCGATCCGACGTCGTGTGCTGATCGCCATCGATGGTCGCGGTCAGTCTGAATACCTCGTCCGAGCCGGTGCCCGCATCGCCGAGCGGCGCGGCGCACGCTGGACGGTGGTGAGTGTCGATACGGGCCACTCGGCACGTGCCGCGCCGC
>JBGSTN010000281.1:0-11959 GCA_041736455.1 Burkholderiaceae bacterium
GCCGCAACCAGCGCATCTGCCCGTAGGCGTGGCTGGCGCCGTCTGGTACCGCAGCGCGCGACCGCGATGTCGATGCTGACAGGCGTTGCCGCTGCGGGCGCCATGTTCGTCGCGCTTGGCGGCTGGAGAGAACCGAACACACCATTGAACACGAAGCAGCTGATCGCGGCGGTCGAAGAACATCTGATCGAAAAGCCGCTCCCCTCCCGCGCTCGCTTGGCGTACGAGAAAGTGGCGGGATCGGTGGTGCTCGTGCGTGGCCATGGTGCGCCCCAGGAAGGCAAGCCGGAGGAAGCGCCGGGCATAGGGACCGGTGTCGTCGTCGTCGACAAAGGGGTGATCCTGACGAATATGCATGTCGTCTCGGGTGCGGAACGCATCGTGGTGACATTCGCAGACGGTTCCGAGTCACCGGCGCGCATCATTGGTGCGCGCCCGGAGAGCGATCTCGCCGTGTTGCAGGCGAGCCAGGTGCCCGACAACCTGCCGGCCGCCACGTTGCGCTCATCCACCGATCTGCAATCCGGCGACGAAGTCATCGCCGTCGGATTCCCGTTCGGCATCGGTCCGTCGGTATCTTCGGGCGTCGTTTCCGGCAAGGAACGTGAGTTCAGATCGAACGAAGGTTCGGAGAAGCTCACCAACCTGATTCAATTCGATGCGGCGGCCAACCCGGGGAATTCAGGAGGCCCACTGGTCACGGTCGATGGCCAGGTGGTCGGCATCGTGACCGCGATCCTGAATCCGACCGAGCACCGGATCTTTGCAGGCATCGGCTTTGCCGTGCCGATCGAGGATGCGGCATCGGCGGCGGGTCCGTCGCCGTTCTGAGAACCTGTTTCTGGTTTCTGGTAGCGCCGTTCCGATCACGTCTTTCTGTTCCGATCGTGCCGCTCGTCGTGACCGCGGCGCCTGCTGGTGCCGATCACTGCCGAGTCAATCAACTTTCCAGGACTGTCCATGCCTTCGAATCCTCTCGTACCGATGTCGCAGTCCGATGTGGCTGCCCTGATGGAAAGATTGCTGTACGAAGTCAAGAAGGTCGTCGTCGGACAGGATCGCTTCCTCGAGCGAGTCCTTGTGGCGATCCTCGCACAAGGGCATCTGCTGGTCGAAGGCGTGCCGGGGCTTGCCAAGACACTCACCGTCAAGACCCTTGCGCGGACCATTCATGGACAGTTCGGTCGCATCCAGTTCACCCCCGATCTCGTGCCAGCCGATCTGATCGGAACGCGCATCTACAACCAGCAGTTGAGTGAATTCTCCACGACGCTGGGTCCTGTATTCACGAATCTTCTGCTTGCCGACGAAATCAACCGGGCACCCGCCAAGGTGCAGAGCGCCCTGCTGGAAGTCATGCAGGAGCGCCAGGTCACGATCGCCGGACACAGCCACAAGGTTCCCGAACCCTTCCTGGTGATGGCCACGCAGAATCCCATCGAGACCGAAGGAACCTACCCCTTGCCGGAGGCCCAGGTCGATCGCTTCATGATGAAAGTACTGATCGGCTATCCGACCCCCGAAGAAGAATTCGTGATCGTCGAGCGTGTCACGGGACCGTCGCCGGACGTCGCTCCCGTGGCCACCACCGCACAACTCCAGATGCTCCAACAGCAGTGCCGCCAGGTGTTCGTCGAGCCGGCAATGATCCAGTACGCGGTCAAACTCGTGAATGCCACGCGTGATCCTGCTCGTGTCGGCGCGCGCGACATCGCGCGATTCCTGACCTTCGGCGCCAGTCCGCGCGCGAGCATCAACCTCGTCGAAGCTGCTCGTGCGATGGCGCTGCTGCGCGGACGCAACTACGTGCGACCCGAGGACATGACCGATATCGCCGCCGACGTGCTGCGACATCGTCTGGTGCTCAGCTATGAAGCGCTGTCCGAGGACGTCGATGCGGATCAGTTGATCGGAAAACTGATGAGTGTCGTGGTTGCTCCCGTCAAACCGATGGAAAATCATGAAACCGTCGCAACAAGCGCCTGAGCGGTTGCTGCGCCGCCTGGAATGGACGGTGCTGCAGCGTCTCGACGGCCTGTTGCAGGGCAATTATCAAAGCCTGTTTCGCGGCGTCGGTCTGGACCTTGCGGATATCCGTGAATATCAGCCGCACGACGATGTCCGTCACATCGACTGGAACGTGACGGCACGACTGCGTACTCCGCATGTCCGTCAATACAACGAAGATCGCGAGGTCAGCGTCTGGTTCCTGCTCGACCTGAGCCCTTCGATGGACTTCGGCTCCGGAGAGCGCAGCAAACGCGCGATGCTCGAGGAGTTCGTCGCCGTCATGGCGCGCCTGTTCATCGGCCAGGGTAACCGGGTTGGCGCCGTGATCTACAGCGGCAAGATCGAAGCCGTCATCCGTCCCGGCACGGGACGTCGTCATCTGCTCGGATTGTTGAATCGCGTGATGAACCATCCCGTGCTGCCGGTCGCACCCCAGACCCGCCTGGCGGATCTCGCCAAGGCCGGCGGCCAGATCGCCAGGCGTCGCGGTGTCGTGTTCGTCATTTCCGACTTCATTTCCGCCCCGGGATGGGAAAGGTCGCTTGCGATGCTGACCAAACGCCACGAAGTCACCGCTGTCCGGCTCGTCGATCCGCTGGAATCGGTACTGCCGGATCTCGGGTTCGTGACGATGCGCGACAGCGAGACTGGCGAGCAACTCTTCGTCGACACGCACGATGCCGGATTCCGGCGTCGTTTCCAGTCTCGGGTCCAGCAGCAGGAGAACGCGTTGATCGAATCGCTCGTCAAGGCAGGTTCCGATGTACTCGAACTGAGTACCGAGGACGACCTGGTCGACGCGTTGATGCGGTATGTCCGCATGCGGCAGGGTCGCCCGCCTGCCAACCAGCCGGCCACGCAACCCGAGGAGCAGATGGCATGAACTTCATATGGCCCCATCTGCTCTGGCTGTTGCTCGCGGTGCCGCTGGTCATCGCCCTGTACGTCTGGATCATCCGGCGAACGAAACGCGTCGCGATCCGTTTTCCGGGACTGGCCACGGTCAAGGCCTCGATGGGGCCGGGACAGAAGATTCGCAGGCACGTGCCCGCCGCCCTGTTGCTGCTCGCGTTGACCAGTCTGCTGCTGGCGGTGTCGCGCCCGACGGCCGTGCTGACCCTGCCCAGCAATCATCAAACCATCGTACTGGCCATGGACGTCTCGGGCAGCATGCGTGCGCGCGATGTCGAACCATCGCGGCTCGAGGCCGCTCAGGCCGCTGCCAAGGCATTCGTCGAACAGGTTCCGTCTTCGACACGCATCGCAGTGGTGGAATTCGCTGCCACCGCGTCGGTCGTGCAGCAACCGACCCGCAGCCGTGAAGACGTACTCAAGGCGATCGACCGGTTCGAGTTGCAGCGTGGCACTGCCGTGGGCAGCGGCATTCTCATTGCATTGAAGGCGCTGTTCCCCGATGTCACCTTCAACCTGCGGCGCAACGACCCCCGTGACATGAGCGAATCGGAGGAGCGACGCCGCGACAGCGAGCGTGTCGGCAACGGACCGGCCCCGGTCGAACCCGCGCCGAACGCGGATGGATCCGCCGCGATCATTCTCCTGACCGATGGTCAGAGCACGACCGGACCCGACCCGGTCGCATCGGCGGAACTCGCATCCGAACGTGGCATCCCGGTATATACCGTCGGCATCGGGACGCCCGACGGTTTCATCATCGGTTCGGAAGGCTGGTCGATGCGTGTTCGCCTGGATGAAGATGCGCTCAAGGCGATTGCCGCAGCAACCAAGGGAGAGTATTTCTACGCGGGGACGGCGGCCGAACTGAAGAAGGTCTACGAAACGCTCAATGCCAAGCTGGTCTTCGAGAAGCGAGAGATCGAGATCGCGGGTCTGCTCGCAGGCCTGGGCGCGGTGCTCACGTTGCTCGGTGCCGGTCTGTCGCTGCTGTGGTTCAACCGGGTGCTTTAGCGCGCGCCGCTCAGAAGCGGTAGCTCACACCGAGGCTCAATTGCGGAATGAACCGGACACGCTCGGCCGTATCGCGCAGTTCGGCAGTCTCCCGATCGATATCGGCTTGGATGCCGGGCTGCGTCGCTAGCGCACCCGACACGCTCGTGGTCACCGAGGGACGGCCGATCGACGCGCCCAGATCCGCATGGAATCCCCAGGCCGATCCGGCTCGGTGATGACCCCAGCCGATGCCGAGATAAGGGGTGACGTTCGGAAATTCGATGCGGGCAGTGAACCGATCGTCGGCAGCGACCGGATAGGCGTTGTTTCCGATCTGTATCGTGTTCTCTTGGGGGCGCCCGACAAGATCGAGACTCATCCTGTTGAAGGTCAGACCGCCGGTGAACCGGAAACCATTGTCGAACGCGAACCAGTCGGCGAACAGACCCAGCCGGTGTGCGGTCGTCTCGCCATCGTAGCGGATCCCGTTTTCGGTTCGATTCACGCTGATCGAACTCAGGCCCGTGTAGTCGGCACGCAAGGTCAGGTTGTCGTTCATCGAATGGGCAACACCTGCAGACAGTCCCGGCAGGCCGAGACCGCCATACAACTCTGCGGCGAAAACGGGCGTGGCAGGCAAGGCCGCGATGGCGGACGCCGCAACGGCAAGCGCGAGGCTATCGAATCTCATGAACGTTTCCCGGCTGGATATGGATGGCGAGGCGTCTGGCGACGCGTTGTTCCAGTCTTTTCGGTTGCCCGGGCGCAACCTTTAGGCCGTCAACCCTGTCTGAGCGCGTACAGGTAGGCGAGCAAACCGCCGCCTGTCAGGCAAGCGAACAGCCAGCCGGCCGTCGACTCGGGCAGGCCGGCGGCGAGTGCCAGCGCAAACAGCGCTGGAGCAAGTGCATTCGACACGAACGACCAGCGCGACAACCGACCCATCCAGGCGCCATATTCGTTTCGAGGAAACCGTTCGGCGACGATAATGCCGCGCGCGATCGTCAACAGGCCATTGCCGAGGCCCCACAACATGCAGATCGCCAGCCCCGACAACAGGCTGATCGCCGGAACCACGAGAACCAGCATCGACAGCGTGATCACCGTGAACGCGACGATGCCGAGACGCGCCGCCGAAACGCGATCGCCCCCGATGAAGTCGAGCATCCGTCCGGCAACCTGTGCCGGACCGATCGCCATGCCGACCCAGACAGCGTCGGAGAGACTCAGGCCACGATGCTGAAGCAATGACATCAGATGCACTGCGACCAGTGACGCGACCAGGGCGTGCAGCATGTAGGCAACGGCCAGTCCGGCGAACAGGCGTCGAAGTCTCGAATCGACGACAGCAGGCAGGCGGGCGGAGATTCGTTCGCCGGCAGGCGTGCGCATCGGTGCCGCGCTCGCGCGAGATTCTGCAGGGCTCGGCGTCGCGCGAACGTTCCGGGACGGGATCACCCAGGCGTGCAGGGGCAGGCAGATGAGCAGTTGCATCGCGGCAAAGGCGAGCATCGCGCCGCGCCAGCCGACCCAGTCCAGCAGCCCCGCCGACAACGGCCAGAAGACGGTACTCGCCAGCCCGCCGAAGAGCGTCACCGCGGTCAGCGAACGTCGATGGGTCACGCCCGAGTGCTGGCTCAACGTTGCAAACGCCGGGTCGTACATCGTCATCGACATCGCTGCGCCGCCGATCAGCCATCCCAGCGCATAGACCGGCGTGCTTTGCGCGACAGCCAGGATCAGGAAGGTGGCCGCTGCCACGACCGAGCCGGTCATCATCACGGGCCTGCCACCCGCCCTGTCGATCCATTGGCCGGTATACGGCAGACAAAGCCCGTTCACGAGCAGCGCGGCCGAAACGATGCCGTAGACCATCGTCTGGCTGAGTACCAGATCCTGGGCAATGGCCGGCCACAGCACCGCGATCGAATAATAGAGTTGCCCCCACGAGACGATCTGGCCGACACCCAGCCCGATCACGAGGCGACGCAGGACGGCGCGGTCCGGACGAGGCGGTTCTGCCGAATGGGCGCCGGCCGCGGACGTCGAGGCAGGTCGGTCCGATCGATCAGGCAACGGCACTGGCCAGCGACTGGCGATCCGCAGGCAGCAATGCGACGAATACGACCGTGATGGCGGCGATGCCGGCCATTGCCAGCAACAGCGTCTCGAAGCCGGCGACCTTGACGACGGGCCCAAGCATCCACACCGCGAGCGAACTGACACCGAATGCGACCGCCAGGCGCATGCCCGCGATGCGCGAACGCATCGAATCATCGACATAGCGCACGATCAACGCGTCGGTAAACGGAATCACCGCGAATATCGCGACCATGTAGAGCACGGCCAGCACATAGAACACCCATCCTTGTGCACCGCTGGCCAACCAGAAAAGCGGCGCCTGAAACACGACGATCGACAGGAAGAGCGGCTTCATCGGAATACGGTCGATCAGTCGACCGACGACGATCTGCGAAAACGCGCCGATCGTATAGATGCCGGCCAGCAGCAGACCCAGCAGCGCCGGGTCATTGACGAGGCCGGCCATCCTTTCGCCGAGAAGTTGGCCGTTGCCATTGGTCGTGAAGTTGAACAGCAGGCTGCCAGTGACGGCAGTCGCCGTGACGACCAGGAAGACACGCAGCAGGATCGCACGCGAGGTCGTGTTCGCACGGGGCGCGCGCTTGGCCGGCGGCTCGGTTTCGGCGGGCACGGCGAGCCAGAAGATCAGCCCGGCGATCAGGCAAACGAAGCCCGGCAACGCAAAGGCCAGTCGCCATCCGCCCCAGCTGACGAGCAAGCCGGTGACCAGCGCCGCCATCGCGATGCCCAGATTGCCGGAAAGGCCACTCACGCCCAGCGTCGCGCCGGGACGCTTGGACTTCTGCACGAGCATCGGAATGCCGACCGGATGATAGATGGCCGAGAACAGGCCGAGCAATGTCAGCGCAATCCCCAATTGCAAGGCATCGTTCGTCAGGGCGCAGAGCAACGCGGACACGCCCATCCCGAAGTAGAAGACCAGCATCATCGCCCGCCGGCCCCAGAGATCACCCAGACGGCCGGCCGGAATCGAGCCGAGTCCGAACATCAGGAATGCGCCCGTACCGTAGGGCATCAGGTCTTCCCAGCGAGCGAATCCGAAGTCCAGCGCGATGGCCCCGACGGCCGTCGCGAAGATCAGCAGGAACATGTGGTCGATCGCATGCGCGAGATTCAGCAGAACGGCAGTGATCGGCGCGGCATTTCCTGGTCGTTGCATCATTGATCCCAATAGATAGGAAGACGGGCCGTGCGCCGCCGAGCCGCCGGGCGGGGCAGCGGATGGTCTGGCAAGACGAGCGAGGTCGATCGGCGATGATACCCAGAGCCGTCACCGCCAGCGACGTAGACTGGTCAGGACAATGACGTGGGCGACGATCGATGCACGGTATGCGGCGGCACCGCGCTGATCGCAGCATAGGGCGGAATCGGTGCGCGGAGCAACTCGCCGAGCCGACTTTCCGCGGCCATCACGGCCGAGACACCCAGCGGCGGGGAAAAATGAAACCCCTGCACGAATTCGACGCCCAGCGATTGCAGCAGCGTTACCGTCGCTTCGTTCTCCGCCCATTCCGCGACACACACCATGCCCAGTTCGGTCGCGAGGTCCACGGCGGACCTGATGATCAAGCGATCGACGCTGCGGCTCAGGCAGTCGCGAACGATCGAGCCATCGAGCTTGAGGATATCGGCAGGCAGGTCCTGCAGGTAACCCCACCCGGTGTAGCCGCTGCCGAAGTCGTCGAGGGCCACTCGCACGCCCAGCTTGCGGATGGTTTCCAGGAACTCACGCGTCCGTGACACGTCGTTCAAGGCCACCGTTTCGGTGATCTCGACGCAGAGCTTCTCGGCCAGAGTCGGCCGATTGCGAAGCAAGGCGAGCAGTTCGTCGAGGAATACCGGGTCATTCAGCGACGCGCCACTCAGATTCACGGCCAACAGGTCGACATTGGCGCAGAACAACGGGTACTGCTCCAGCAGATCGAGAGACTGTTCGACCACCCAACGGTCGATCCGATTCATGATGCCGGCTTCCTCGGCGATGGGAATGAAGCGATCGGGCCTGATCACTCGCCCATCGTCCGCACGCATGCGCAGCAGGACCTCGAACTTGAGCTGACTGTTGGACGATCGTACGGGAACCACCGGCTGGAGCAGCAGGAAGAAGCTGTGCTCGAGGGGCGCCGACTCGATCCGGTCCAGGGCACGGATCGAATCGAACTGTTCAGCGAGTTCCTGATCCTCGTCGCCGAGGACAGCGATCGGATGCCCGTCGCTCTGCCGCGCCAGCAGACGTGCCCGCGCCAGATAGGTCTGCGCACGATCGAGTCCGAGCGCCCGCCGCACTTCGAGCAGGCCTGCTTTTGCAGCAAGTCTGACTGTCGGTCGGTTGGGCACGAGCGGCGTCTTCCGCAGCCTCAGCAGCAGCGCTTCGAGGCGGGGCGCGACCGAGACGGTATTCGAATCGATCAGGATGAGCCGGAATGCTTCGCCGAAGCGCGCGATGGCGACTGGCTCGAACGTCTGCGCGATCAGCGAGTGCACATGCAGCAGGATCTTGCCGACCGCCGCACTGCCATACAGTTCACCCAGGTTTGCCGGCCGGTCGATGAAGATCTCGGCCAGTACCAGCGAATGCTCGGGTGATGCCTGGCTCAGCGCTCGCGACAATCTTGCTTCGTAGCCGCGGCGGTTCATCGCACCCGTCAGCGCATCATGGTCGACGAGATACTGCAGTCGGCTTTCGGCGGCGCGGCGGGCAGTGATGTCGCGAATGCTGCCCTCGATCACACCGGCCAGTCGGCGCACGCTGATGTGGTACCAGACCGTGCCCAACGGCATTTCGCGCGACACGTCCAGCGAGGCGACGTCCACGCGCTCGAGGGCTTTCAGCACATCCTGTGCCGCGGCTTCGCCGACCAGGTCGTCCAGCGAACGCGACGACGGTTCCACACCATCGCGCAACCGGAAGAGCTGACGAAATTCCGCGTTGCACAGTCGCAGGCGCAGTTGCGCATCCACGCTGAACAGCGCTACCGGCGTCTGCTCGTAGTTGCTCTCGATCTGCTGGAGCGCGCGCAACTCGCTGCCCTGCGCGCGCAGTCGTTCGGCACGGTCTTCGCGCATCTTCTCGGCCAGAGCGACGCCCATGATCAAGGCGGAGAGAACGGACGAAGTCTGCACATTGAGCACGGTCGTCACCGTATGCAGCACACCGGCCTGGTAGAGCATTTCACTGGTCGAACCGATGATCCACGTTGCATACGAAATCGCATACCAGATCGCCGGGGCGGTAGCGTTCGCGCGAAGCACTTCCATGCTGCCGATCAGCAACGTGCCCATTCCGACCAGCGACAGCCCGTAGAACAACAACATGAACGCGCGATAGTCGAGCCATGGCGTCGCGACGAGCAAGGCGACGCAGGCCGCCACGCCGAGACCGGCGACGACTCCAACCCACGGGCGCGGCAGCTTGTGACGAAACAGTGCGAGGAACAGTCCCACGCTGAGGATCGCGTGCAGGACCAGCGAAACGCGCATCACCAGATAATTCGTGTCTTCCTGCAGTTGCAGACCGAGCCAGGCGAAATCCCAACCGCCGTTCAGCGCTGCCAACCGCAACGAAGTCAGCAGCCACGCGGCGAACAGGAAGAACACGACGCTTCGATTCAGGATCGAGATCACCGCGCTGAAAGCCGACAGTCCGACGAACAGCCCGATGAGCGCACCGCCGAACTTGTGGAATCCGACGGACAGACGCGTGTAATCGGCGCGCGGCCACAGGAAGACCTTCGGCTTCCAGAACGAATGCGTATCGACGGATGCGAGCAGCCGGTAGGGTTCGGCGCGCGCCGGCAGGAGAAACGCTACGCCACTCGGTGTCATCGACACGGTCGTCGAAGGGTCGGCGCGAGCGCTCGGCAATTCGGCGGCAGGCCGATCGGCACTCCCGTCGTCCTGCCCGCTGCCATTCAATGGCACGGCCCACAGCCGGAATACCGAACCGCGGATCAGTCGTACCTCGACCACTTGATCTGCCTGCCAGAACTTCGACTCGAGATCCGGAACGAGTTCCATCACCAGGCGTTGCCCGTTGCCGCGGGTCAGCACACTGACTTCCGCCTTGCCGGGCGTGTCGACGATGCGTCGCACGTCGGCGAGTTCTTGGACGTCCGACTCGGCCGCGTAATAGCGCACCGCCAGATCCGACGCGGTGCCCACCCGATGATTCGAGCTCGTGAAGACAGCAATGCCGTAGCCGCCGGCGATCAAGGTAACCAGCGCGACGATCTTGGATAGCATCCGCACAGACACGTCCAACCGTGACGGCTCGGGCCTCGACAGGGTCTCGCGTGCAGTCCGGGCATTCGCTGCTGTCATGCAGGACGCCTCGATGGTTGTTTTTCAGGAACTTGCATTGTGAGCGACACTGGCCCATTTTGGGTCGTATCACGATATGGACGCGACACTCCGCGCCCAAAGAGAGCCCGAACTCACTGAAAACGCGCGTTCAGCGCCCCATTACATTCAAACGACGGCAAGATCGAACGCGGGCGCGCAGGACGGAACGAATCTGGTTGGCGCGAAGGCTTGGGGCGACTTCTCCCAGCCGCGGGCAATGGGTTCGAACAGTTCGATCTCCGGTGCAACGGGATCGAAGATGTAGCGCAGGAAAGCGCCCTCCTTCTGGCGTGACGCCCGCTCGGCATCGAAGAGGTTGCCGCCCAGCAGCGACAGCTGAATGTGCGGGAAACCCGGCATCGGTACCGGAGCGACGTCGTTCAGGGGGTGCAGTCCGAGCATGCTGTAGTTGCGGCGCCGGCTCGGCGGCGCAGCTGCCAGTACCCAGGGCTTGCCCAGCGCGAGGCTGTAGCGGGCGGCGGCCTTTACCATCGACATCTTCGCGGCGGTGCCGAGCCGTCCGCTCACGGCAGCGAGACGCGAATAGTAGGTGGTGGCTTCGACCCTGATGTGATCCGGAAGCTTGAGCAGGTCGCGCGGCACATAGTAGTTCGCATCGGCGTATTCGATGCGCATCGTTGCCAGCGGCATCCCCGTGGCCGTGCATTCGGCCAGCAAAACGACGGCCCGGTCGGAACGATCGGCATCATCGGGTTCGCTCACCGAATCGGCCAGCGACGGAATGGCTCTCAAGTAGCAGAGGTAGCGCAGGCGTGCCACCTGGGCAAACTGTTCCGCGGTCCGGGCCGGTCGCACACGGATTGCTGCGCTGTCGTTGACGCCGCCGACTTCGCGACCACCCATTTCATTCTTCAAACTCTGGCCCATATCAACCTCAGCAATATCCGTTGTCTTTGAACAACTGGCTCACACTTTTCATAAGCCAATTAACAACGTCATTGCACCAGTGACAACACTTTCGGGCGGACAACAAACGGTGGAGAGTTGCTATCGAGCGACGTACGGCACATTACCGTATCTTTTTTGCTTCAGACAGGCGTCTATCCACCGCCGATCATCGAAGATGACCCGGCCACGAGCGACGAGGCGTCGCGGGCAACGCAGACGAACGCCTCATGAGATCCTCGACCCGTCCGGTGCGCGCCGCCGACGTGGCCCATACGCGACGAAAGGTCGATGATCGAACCAGTCAGTCGTTCAGGTGGATGGTCAGAACGTCCTCGTCGACGCCCAACCTGCGCCCGGTGTCGAGAATGCTCCGCCAGGTCTCCTCACTCAGCGGCAATCCGTTCGCGAGTCTGTCGGCACGCGCCTGTCGCTCGGGGTCGCCCGGCACCAGAACCGGCGTGGCCGGATCGCTCGGCTCGCAGGCACGTACGAATTCGATGTAGTCGGCAACCGCCTCCGCATGGCCGTGACCGTCGTCGATCGCTGCCGGATCGACGAAGATCGAGAACATGCCATTGTGGACCGGGCCCTCCGGCCCCGAGACACCCGACCCGGTCAGGGCACCCGCCAGCAATTCGCACGCAAGCGCGAGCCCGGAGCCCTTGTGCTCGCCCATCGCCGCGATCGC
>JBGSTN010000320.1:0-3987 GCA_041736455.1 Burkholderiaceae bacterium
CCGCTGCCGCTGGCGCGGCTGGCGCTGGCACGGCTGGTGCTTGCACCGGCGCTGGTGCAGGTGTTTCCGGGGCAACGGCGTTCGGCGTAAAGACAATCGAATCATGGCTGACGCCATCGGTGTCCCAGGCGCGGAAAAAGAGCGAGGCACTCACATCGTAGGCTTGAGCGAACGCATAAGAGCCCCACGCAGTGGGAGCCAGCGTCAACCAATCCTGACGACCAACAATGGCTTCTACCCTGCTGATCCTGCTGGCGTCGGTATCGACGCGTACGTGCAGCCAAGTTGGGTTGTTGTTCGGTGACGGGCTGAATGACCATTGCGGATCGGGCGCCGAAAATGCCCGGTCAGCGGCGAACGCCTCGTTGAGATTGAAAGGCGTGGAATCATGGCGGCCGTTTTGGTCATCCCAGGCCCGATAGATCCATTTCGTGTCTTTCAAAACCGGCTCATTGAGCCCAAAGCTTCCAGACGATGTCAGATTCATCGGCCGACCGGCCATGCCGTCATAGACGATCTCGACCCGCACAATCGCTTTTCCCGTTTCCGGGGTGATACTCACTTCAAGCCAGAAGTCGTTGACCCCGGGCGATTGTTCAAACTTCCAGCCACTGGCGTCGCTGGCGAGATCGAGTGTGTCGGCTGACATTTCGGACGGAGCCGCTTCTGCGACGGGCTCGATGACGCGCTCACTGGCTACCACCGGTTCGGTCGTCGCGCTCTCAGAACCTCCTCCACAGCCGGCCAGTACGCTCAACAGGCACAGGGCGGCCCCGAATTGCCGAACAATGACCATCCAGGAATTATTCGAATTCGTTTTCATTATTTTCCAGTGACAGGTGAGTGATCGACGGCGCGCAGTGTAAAAGCAAAAAATGGCGAAGCCAGCGCATCACGTAACCAGCCGGCACGACACGTAACCAAATGGCACGCAACAAGTGGGGCAATCCTGGGGAGGCGGGTCTGCCGATATCGCTTTCCTCGTGAACCGTTTGGTTGTGGTCACAGGCCTGCGATAGCCGTCGCACCGTTGGTCGCGATGCCCAGCCGCGCGTCCTGGCTGCCAATTGAAGACACCGGCTCGCAGGTGCGGCGATGTTTCGAATTGCCAATGCATGGGTTTGCCGCTGTCGGCGCTATCGGGTTTCGGCGGAGAGTGATCCAGACCGTGGGAGGCGCGAATCACGCTGCCTCGTGCATATCGGCTGAATTCGCCGCCGGCGTCTTTGCCAATGACGCAAGTCGACGCACCGAGAATTTTCCGTTGAGAGAAGTACAGGCAGCGCAGGTTCCAATACAACGTCGAGTGCTCATAGCCTCCCGAACGCGCCGAGAGAACTGATGAAGGTCCTGGAAACACGCAATCTACGAGGGCTCACGGATGCGCCTGGCCGTGCGACTGGCCGTCCCATACTGAAGGGCGATGCGCTGCTGGCTGCCGGCACGGTTAATCAAATCAGGCTGACGGGTGGTCCAATCGAAGGCCACTTATTAAACTTCGAGCCTACGGCGAATGAGTACGTCCGAACGCACCTGCTCGGTGAGATTTTCGAGCGCGACAACCTGGACTGGCAAAGCCGTGAACTAGCTACCGTGGGCATGCTGTCAACGATATCCGGCGCCTAGTCGCAATTGCCGGCGCATATGCGCATCAGCAGGAACGTTGGTCGCGCTGCAACGCCGGACATGGCGCGCTGCGCAGGTACTGCGGGCCCGCACCTCGAGGACGGTACCGCGATCCTCCAAGCCGACTTCCTTCTTGCGCACCGCACGGAGCGTGCTTGATACGCCATCGAACAAAGTGTTCATCTCGCCACCTCGCCTGGGGACGACGCGTTGCTCTTCACTGACGAGGCTACCTTGGTTCTGGCGAGGGCTTCACACAAAGAGAGGAAGACCCCGACGAGGGGATGGCCCACTATGAAAGCTCACGCCGCTGGTGAGATGTTCGACAGTCCCATTTCTGACCTGGCCGGTCGGACAACGCCGTGGCGACGATACCGGCACTGCGCGTGACGGCGACCAGGACTGACAGCGGAACGTTGCCGACAAGAGTTTTCGGTCGAGCCGGGAACGAGCAAAGGGCCTTGCTTCCTTTTCTTCGCGAACGATTTTTCATCGGCCCAGGCGTTTCTCGCAACTTGCGCTGCAGCGTCCGCCTTCGTGATGTGGTTCGCGGACTGCCGATTGGCGACGGGGACGCAGCAGCTAGCGCCGTCGCGCCGTCCAACACCGAGGATGAATCATGCTCGAAGATCGGAACGAATCTCTTGGAGCGTTCGACGCAACCGCGACATGGCTTCGAAAGACGTGGCGCCTGTTGCGACACGCCGCCGTGCTGTGCGCGACGCTTCTATCCGTCCCGACCGTGGCGCAGACGGTCGCTCAGGTGGAACTGACGGGAACGCCGTCATCGAGCGGACTCTCCGGGTTTCCTGGATCCGCGTTCACGCTCGGCGACCCCGACGGTAGCGGCCGCGCGCTGGTGGGCGTGCTCTCGCGCGAGCGTTCCGACAAACCCTGCTCGGTGAGCATCGGCTGGGAGGACGTCAATCAGTCGGGCACCAACGGTGCGCTCACCAAAGACATGTGCGGAGATAACGGGCCGACTTCATCGACCATGGGCGGCACTTACGCCAACACCGGGGGTACGGCGAATCGGGTGTTCGTCACCGGCGTACAGGTATGCATGAACGAGGACGACGATCGTATCAAGGGAATCCACTTGCGCGGACAGCGCATCACCGAGACGGGCACACTGGCGAGCTTCGGGCCCGATGCCCAGGACTCGCGCAGCAACTGCCATCAGGATCATTGGAAGCGCTGGGTGGACTGTCCAAGTGGACAGGTTGCCACTGCGGCCATCGTCCACTTCGCCGCCGGCAATACGCCGCGAAGCTGGACCGGCATCGGACTTCAATGCCGCGGCATCCGGACCACTGGCGGGGCGACGCCGGCGAGCACCGAACCCGCTACGCTCGACAGCGCCATCGGCAATTCGAAGGGGCTGGCTGAGGTTATCGGCTGCAGTGACACCGAGGCACTGGATGCACGCGCGGTCGCCTGGAATATTGCCGACGACTGGAACGACTTTTCACGGGCGGTGGAGAGTGCCACCGGTCAGACCATGGGCAGTTGCATTCAGGAGCGCTTTGCGAGCAATGGCGTGCTCGAATGCGTGCACGAGAGGATGTGCAATCCGGATGGCACCAAGTGCGAATTGGGCGGGGGACCGGGACTGGGCAAGCGCATCAAGTTGTTCCAGACGTTCTTCGACAAGATCTCCAACATGTCGCAGCCCGATCGTCGTGCCTGTTATGCATCCATGATGACGCACGAGTTCTCGCACACCTGCGAGCACTACAAGGAGAAGGGGCCCGAGGCGCGGGCGGTCGCAGCTTTCGCCTACTGGAAGGAACGCTTCCCGGTATCGAGCGGTCTGACGATCGATGGGAGCTGCGGGCAGAACGACTGACGGGGAGCAGCCAATCTCTCGCTCAGCGACGAGAGCGCGCTCAGCGACGAGCGCGCGGCATGCGTTGCCCGATGAAAAGCCACGGCACGCTACACCGGCATGGCGAAAGCGCCACCGCTCAGTGAGGCGCGACGCGGTAGATGACGCCGTTGCTGTCGTCCGAGACGAGCACCGCGCTATCGCCGGCTATCGCAATGCCGGTGGGCCGGCCGAAGAAGCCGGCGCCATTGCGGGACAGGAAGCCTGTCAGGAAATCTTCGGTCGCGATTGGGCGGCCGTCGCTGCCGAAGCGCACACGCAGCACACTGTAGCCCACCGGCTGTTCGCGGTTCCAACTGCCACGCAATGCGAGGAAGGCGTCGTTGTGGAAATCCTTAGGGAACACGGCGCGGCCGGCGTTCGCGGTGTAAAAGCGCATCGCCATCGGCGCGCTGTGCGCGGTCAACGTCAGCACACTGGGCTCGGTCTGCGCGCAGTAGGTCTCACGGCTGATGGGCTCCCCGTCAGGTTGC
>JBGSTN010000353.1:0-18290 GCA_041736455.1 Burkholderiaceae bacterium
GTCGCGATGACGATCGGGCTGATCGTGTTCGCGCGTCGCATGATCCCCAAGGGCATTTGGCGCAATCTGGCCATCACCGTGGTCGTCGTGGTCGGCGTGCTCGCGTTCCGGCGTTTCCTCGACCCGGCCGTCCTGGCGATCGAATCCCACGACGCGTCGCGCACGGGGTATCTCGGCGGCCTCGGTCTGCCGATCCTGCTCGCATGGCCGGTCGGTGCACTGTTCGCCGCCGGTGCTGCCTGGCTGGTCGGCAAGGTCTCGCTGGGACTGCGTTCCGACTATCTGGCCATCGCGACGCTCGGCATCGCCGAGATCATCATCGCGGTTCTGAAGAACGAAGACTGGCTGACGCGTGGCGTCAAGAACGTCACGGGCCTGCCCCGTCCGGTCCCGTACGAGATCGAATTGCAGCAATCGGACTGGTTCGTCGACCTCGCGCATTGGCTGGATCTCGACCTGTCGCAGGCCGCCTCGCTCTTCGTCCAGCTCTGCTATGCAGGTCTCTTCACTATCGTCCTGGTGGTCGTGTTCGTGCTGGCCCAGCGTGCGCTCAATTCACCCTGGGGCCGGATGATGCGTGCGATCCGCGACAACGTCGACGCCGCCCACGCGATGGGCAAGGATGTCACCCGTCGCCATCTGCAGATCTTCGTCGTCGGCTCGGCGGTGGTCGGCCTTGCCGGCGCGATGTTGACCACGCTGGATGGACAGTTCACTCCGACGACGTATCAACCGCTGCGCTACACGTTTCTGATCTGGGTGATGGTGATCGTGGGCGGCTCGGGGAACAACTGGGGCGCCGTGCTGGGCGGATTCCTGGTCTGGTTCATCTGGATCGAAGCCGAACCGGCTGGACTATGGCTCGTTCGAACGATCACGGACGGGATGCCGGCCGACAACGGGTTTCGTGCCCATCTGCTCGAAAGCGCGCCCCACATGCGCATGGTCTTCATGGGCGCCCTGCTGCTGCTCGTGATGCGGTTCAGTCCCCGCGGCCTGCTGCCCGAACGATGATGTCGTGGCGATGGGCGGCCCCCGCCGTGCAGGTGCATCGCAGGCCCGCCGGCCTTCACACGACCTTGCCGTCCAGTACCTGGCTGGAAGGTGTCTGGTTCTTCAATCCGGTTCCGAGATAGGCCTCGATCACCTGCTCGTTCGCCTTGATCTCGCCGGCGGTCCCCTGCGCGAGCACGCGGCCCTCGGCCATCACGATGACCGGATCGCACAGGCGGGAAATGAAGTCCATGTCGTGCTCGATCATGCAGAACGTGTAGCCACGCTCACGATTGAGGCGCTGGATCGAGTCGCCGATCGTATTGAGGAGTGTCCGGTTGACGCCGGCGCCCACCTCGTCGAGAAACACGATCTTCGAGTCGACCATCATCGTGCGGCCGAGTTCGAGCAGCTTCTTCTGCCCCCCCGACAGATTGCCCGCCAGTTCGTGGATCACGTGCGTTAGACCCAGGAATTCGACGACTTCCTCGGCCCGTTCGCGTATCGCCGTCTCCTGAGCGGAAACGCGACCCCGTCGAAAACAGGCATTGATGAGACTCTCGCCCGGCTGATCGGGAGCCACCATCATCAGGTTCTCGAGCACGGTGAGGCTGCCGAACTCATGAGCGATCTGGAAAGTGCGCAACAGCCCACGGCCGAACAGCTGGTGCGGCGGCAGCCCGGTGATGTCTTCGCCCGCCAGGATCACGCGGCCCGCGCTCGGTGCGAACGCGCCGGCGATCACATTGAACAAGGTCGTCTTGCCCGCACCATTCGGGCCGATCAGACCGGTGATCGATCCGGCAGCGATCTCGAGTGTTGCACCATCGACGGCCCTGACGCCACCGAAATGCATGTGCAGGTTCTCGACGCGAATCATGATCGCTGCCCTTGCCGGCTCGACAGGCGTTTCGACCGATCAGTGCACTTTGACGGTGGTGAACTTGCCGTCCTTGACCACCAGTTCCTTGTACGAACCAGCCGATTCACCGACGTCGGTGAACTCGACATTGGTGGCGCCGACATAGTCGATGTCCCCGCCCTCGGCAAGGATCTTCAGGCCCTTCGACAGTTCACCCGGCAGGATCTTCGTGCCCGGTGCGTTGGCGACGGACATCAGCTTGTCCTTGATGGCGGCGCGATCGGTCGACTTTGCCGCCTGCATCGCCAGGGCGATCAGCGCGGCCGCATCGTAACTCTCGCCGCGATACGGACCACTGATGTCGATGTTCGCCTTCTTGGCGATTTCGGCGAATTTCTGGGCTCCTTCGCCGTCGTTGCCGGGAAGCGTTCCGAAGGACGTGAGCAGATCCTTGCCGATCGCGTCGATCAGCGACTGTCCGATCATGCCGTCGGCCAGGATGAACCGATTGAATGCGCCTGTATCGACTGCCGCGCGGATGATGCCCCGCCCGCCCTGATCGATGTAGCCGAAAACGGCCAGGTCCTTGACGCCGGAGGCGGCGAGCGCCCCGACTTCCGCCGAATAATCGGCCTTGCCATCTTCGTGGGCAGTCACCGCCGCGACCTTGCCGCCGATGGCCTTGTAGGCATTGGCAAAGGAATCGGACAGGCCCTTGCCGTAGTCGTTGTTGGTATAGGTCACGGCGATGGAATCGATGCCACGCCCCTTGACGATCGCTGCAAGGACTTCTCCCTGACGAGCGTCGGAAGGCGCGGTCCTGAAGAACAGGCCGTTGTCCTTGATGGTGGTGAGCGCCGGCGACGTGGCCGATGGCGACACCATCACGACGCCTTTCGGAATGGCGACATTGTTCGCGATGGCAGTCGTGACACCGGAGCAATCGGCCCCCATGATCGCCACGACACCATCGGACGTGATCAGCCTCTCGGCGGCTGCCGATGCGGCGGCCGCATCGGTGCATGTGGAGTCGGCGCGCATGGCTTCGATCTTCTTGCCGTCGAGCAGGGCACCGGAAGACGTCACCTCCTTGAATGCCAGTTCGGCCGACGCCGCCATGCCCGGCGTAATGGACTCGAGGGGTCCGGTGAACCCGAGGATGATGCCAACCCTGACTTGGGCGGAAGCCGAACCCGCCACCGCCGCGATAGCCGCAGCGATCAAGACCTTCTTCATCGAAATCTCCAGAATGAACGACTGACCAATCGCAAGATGCGTGAAATCAGCCCGTCAAGGCTACCATGTCCATAGGTCCGATTCCAGCGAGACGCGGGCTGCATCACCAGGAGCGACACGCGCGGGGAAACGCGGATTCACGCCTCCTGAGGTCGATCCGACTCGGTTCCGGGGTCGACACCTGGTCGCTCCGGCAGACCGTGCCACATACCCGCACGGGATCTCTTCGTCAAATCGTTCCCTGCGCACGCAATGCTGCGATGCGGTCCGCGCCAAGGCCTAGAACTTCCGCCAGCACTTCGTCCGTATGCTGGCCCAGCAGCGGCGGCGCGTGGCGATAGGCGACCGGCGTCTCGGACAGCCGGATCGGACTGGCCAGCAGCTTGACCGGTTTGTCGCCAAGCGCCGGATGCGGCAGTTCGACGGTCATCTTCCGGGCCAGGACCTGCTCGTCGTTGAATACCTGCTCGAGATTGTTGATCGGGCCGCACGAGATCGACTCGGCTTCGAGTCGGGCCAGCCAGTAGGCCGAAGTCCGCGACGACAAAATGGGGTTCAGGACGCCGACGAGCGCCTCGCGATTGGCCAACCGGACGGCATTGAGTTCGAAGCGCGCGTCGGTGATCAGATCCGGCCGCTCGATCACTTGGCAGAATCGTTGCCATTGCTGCTCATTGCCGCAGGCGATGATGATGTTGCCATCGCTTGTCGGAAAGACCTGGTAGGGCGTGATGTTCGGATGTTCATTTCCGAGCCGGCGCGGCAGGTTTCCCGTATTCAGGTAGTTGAGTGCCTGATTCGCCATCATCGCGACGGTCGTGTCGAGCATGCCGATATCGATCGCCTGTCCCCGGCCACTGATCTCCCGCTGCCGCAGCGCCGCGCAGATCGAGACCGAAGCATACATGCCCGCCATCAGATCCGAGATCGAGACGCCGCATTTCTGCGGCTCGCCGGCAGGTTCGCCGGTGACCGACATCAGTCCGCCCATGCCCTGGATCAGCACGTCGTAACCCGGGCGTGAGGCATAGGGACCGGTGTGGCCGAAGCCGGTGATCGAGCAGTAGACCAGCCGCGGAAAACGCTCGCAGAGGCTCGCATGGTCGAGGCCGTATTTCGCGAGCCCACCGAACTTGAAATTCTCGACCAGCACATCCGACCGGGCGATCAGATCGACGATGAGATCACGTCCTTCCGGCTTGCTCATGTCGACGGTGATCGAACGCTTGTTGCGATTCGCGCATTGGAAATAGGCCGACTCCGAAGTCTTGTTGCCCTGGTCATCGGTCAGGAACGGCGGCCCCCACTGCCGGGTGTCGTCGCCGGACCCGGGCATTTCGATCTTGATCACATCGGCCCCGAGGTCGCCCAGGATCTGGGTGCAACTGGGTCCGGCCAGGATACGGGTGAGATCGACGACACGGATCCCCTGCAATGCCGACATGCTTCGATACTCCTGCAGAAAAACGGTTCAGGTGGCCGGTCCCATCACGAGATCCGGCATCCAGGTTGCCAACGAAGGAAAGATGCTCAGGATCACGATCGCCAAGACCATGCACAGAACGAACGGCATAGAGCCCCATAGAATGGTCTTGAGGGAGATGTCCGGTGCAATACCATTGATCACGTACAGGTTCAGGCCCACAGGCGGCGTGATCAGGCCTATCTCCATGTTGATCGTCAGGATGACGGCAAACCAGTATGGATCGAAGCCGGCCGTCGTGACGATCGGCAGCAGGATCGGCGCGGACATCAGGATCACCGCGACAGGCGGCAGGAAGAAACCCGCCACCAGCAGGAACACATTGACGATCCCCATCAGGACCCAGCGATTGACATCGAGCGAACCGATCCACTGCGCGATCGATTGCGTGATGAAGAGGCTGGAAAGCATGTAGGAAAAGACGCCCGCTGCCGCGATGATGAACAGGATCATCACGCTCTCGCGGGTCGAGTCGCGCAACACCAGCCACAGGTCGGCCGGTCGCCACATCCGGTAGATGATCACTGCAATCAGGAAACAAAGCAGCGCACCGACTGCGGCCGTTTCGGACGGTGTGGCATACCCACCGTACATCGCGTAGAGCACACCCGTGATGATGAATAGAAAGGGCAGCACTCGCGGCAGGATCTCGATGCGCTCGCGCCACGAATAGGTTCTTCGCTCCAGGACCGCGCCTGCACCGTTGCGCCAGGTGTCGAATATCGCCCAGGCCATGAACAGAACGACGAGCAAGATACCGGGAACGACACCGGCCAGAAACAGCCGGCCGATCGACGTTTCGGTGGCGATGCCATAGACGATCATCGTCACCGACGGCGGGATGAGGATGCCGAGCGTGCCCCCCGCGGCGATCGATCCGGCGGCGACGCCGTCCGGATACCCGCGCTTGCGCATTTCGGGAATACCCATCTTGCCGATAGCGGCACAGGTGGCGGGCGACGACCCGGACATGGCAGCGAACAAAGCGCAGGCGCCGAGATTCGACACCACCAGTCCGCCAGGTACGCGGGTCAGCCAGCGTTCGAGGCTTTCATAGAGATCGGCGCCGGCGCGCGTCGACGCGATTGCTGCGCCCATGATGATGAACATCGGAATCGACAGCAGCGCAAAGCTGTTCAGGTCGCCGAAGAAGATCTCGGGCAGCAACTCCAGCGCTCGCGCGCCGTCGAAGACGAGCAGGAAACCCGCTGCCACGATCAACAGGCCGATGGCGACCGAAACGCCCGAGAAGAGCACGGCGATCGTGGTGACGGCGACCAGTGCACCGATGAACAAAGGATCCATGAGATGTCAGTGCGTCACGGTTTGGGCGGCAGGCCGAACGGCCTGTCGACGCCGGCGAGCAATGCCCAGAGATCGACGATCAATTGCAGCAGGAACAGACCGAAACCGATCGGCATCGCCAGATAAGGAATCCACATCGGCGCATCCCAGACAGTGCCCGACGTTTCACCACGCTCCCATGCGTCGATGAAGATACCGGTTCCGAACCAGAACATCACCCCGATGATCAGAATGGCTGCGACCAGTGTCAACGACGCGAACGCCCTGCGCATCCGATTGCCCAACCAGATGGGCACGAGATCGACATTGATGTGTCCGCGGACACGCTGGACATACGGCAACCCGATCAGCGTCGCGCCTATCATCAGGTAGATCACGAATTCTGTCTGCCAGATCGACGACTGGTTGAGCACCGAGCGCACCCAGATCATCTGGCAGGTGATCAGTACCGACGCGAAGATCATCAGGGCGGCGAGAACGCCGCAGGCATCCGAGGCCGACGCCGTCACGCGTATGGCGATGCGCAACGAAGCGTTCGGCGCGACGTCGGCCTGCAACGTCGTCGCAGGATCGACCGGCCGACCGGATGCAGTCACTGCAACCGCCGTGTCGATGAGATCGATCGGTCGTGCATCACTCGACCGCGAGCGCTTTTTCGAGCAACGCCTCGCCACCCTTCACCTGGGTGACGAACTGCTTGTACGAGGACTCCTTGGCCAGGTTGCGCCATTGCTCGAACTCGTTCGCCGTCATGTTGCGTATTTCGACACCTGCCTTCCTGAACTCTTCCACCGAATCGGCGTCTTCCTTCTTCGCTTCTGCCAGATAGAAGGCCTCCGCCTTGGCGGCGCCCGCACGCAGCGCAGCCTGCTGACGCGCATCGAGCTTGTCGAACTTCGTCTTGTTCATGATCAGCGGTTGATACATGAACCACAGCGCGACATCGGACGCCGGGGTGTAGCACTTGACCTGCTCGTAGAGCCGGTACGAAACGAATGACGAAGACGACGTATTGACTGCGCCGAGCACACCGGTCTGCAGGCCGTTGTAGATCTCCGATGATGCCATCGAAGAGATGGAAGCACCGGCAGCTGCCAGCATCTGTTCGAACGACTTGCCTGCCGCGCGCGTCTGCAGACCCTTGATGTCGCCGGGCACCGCGATGCAACGGTCCTTGCCTGCGAAGCCGCCGGCGAGATAGCCGTGCACGAGCACCATCACGTCGTCCTTCGCCATGATCGACTCGATCTCCTTCATGAACGGCGACTTGTTGAGGCGCGCCGCGTGGTCGTGATTCTTGACCAGACCGGGCATCAGCGTGAGGTTGTATTCGGGGTGCTGGCCTGCCGCATAGGAGAGCGGCAGCACGGTCATGTCGAGCTGGCCGCGGGTCAGCGGCTTGTATTGCTCGGTCGCCTTGAACAACGCGCTCGAAGGGAATATCCGGACCTCGAGTCCGACATTGGCGGCCGCCACTTCGTCGGCGACGATCTGCGCGACCTTGTGGCGCACATCGTTGGTTGCCCACTGATGAGAAAGCCGCAGCTCCGCTGCGCCGGCATCCATGGCGGCGCCAACGGCGACCAGTCCGGTGGTCACCAAGATCGCCTGCACGCCTGTCAAAATTGCCATCTTCCTGAACTGCATCGTTGTCTCCCTGATTGGATCGGCGCGCCTGCTGGCGTGCCGCTTCCGACGATTATAGGCAAGCGCAGCGATTGCACCGGCAATGCCAGTCGCAGTGGCTTACAGGAATCGAAACACCCGGCACACGTTCGTCCCATTGCTTGGGCAGTCGAGACCCTTGACGAAACCCGCGTTTTCTTCACCCATCGGTCGTACTTTACAGCCGTTCCGCGCATCGACTAATGTTTGATCGCAACGTGCTACCCGTCATGTTTCATTCGCGATTCGCGTCGCGGGCTGTCCCAGCGAGTGCCCCGTTGCGTTCAACTTTCCCGATCAACGGCTGATGATCGCTGACACGATTTCGGCCCAGCGCTGGGTGACCCTCCTAGGAGACGCGAGATGCAGCAAGCAACCGATGAATCAGATCGAGAGCGCAAGAAGTTTCTGATTGTCGATGACCATCCGATGGTGCGTGATTCGTTGCACGACCTTTTGCAGTCGATCGACCCGACGTTCACGACCGAGCACGCACTGGACATGAAGCAGATGCAATCCATGCTGCGGACCAACCATGACTACTCGCATCTGATCGTCGATCTCGGTCTGCCCGACGCAAACGGACTCGAAGTGCTGAGCGCAGCCCGACAATGCAGCGCCGACCTGCCGATCGTCGTCTTCACGGGCAGGCTGGAGCAGGAACTCATCCTGCGTGCGCTGAACATGGGCGTCGTTGGCTACATTCCGAAAACGCTCTACATGGATCTGATCGTCAATGCGTTTCGCATGGTCCTGGCGGGCCAGATCTACATTCCGCGCCAGGCGGTCGGCGACACGAGGCAACAGCGATATGGCACGATGACTACGATGCGGCTGCCGACCTCCGATCCGCGCCAACTCGGGTTGACCGATCGGCAGATCGACGTGCTCGATCTCATCTTGCAAGGCCTGCCCAACAAGCTCATCTGCCGCCAGCTCGATCTGGCAGAGGGCACGGTGAAGGTTCACGTCAGTGCCGTACTGCGGGCGCTGGGCGTGAGAAACCGTACCCAGGCCGTCATCGCAGCCGGCGTGATGGGCTTGCGCGTCCACGAAAGGCGTGCGAGCTGACGGCAGGTAATGCGCTTCGATGAACGGTCGTCGTACGGTTCGGGTCTCGCGAATCGCTCGGGTCCCGCGAATCGCTCGGGTCCCGCGAATCGCTCGGGTCCCGTGAATCGCTCGGGTCCCGTGAATCGCTCGGCTCTCGTGAACCGGTGGTACAAGCCGCCGACCGGACGACGCCCGACATGACGCGCGTTTCAGAGTGCCTCCACATGCGCGATGACCTGACCTTCGGCGACGGCATCGCCCTCGTCTACCAGTAACGCGATCACGCGGACTGCTTGCGGCGCCTCGATCGGAATCTCCATCTTCATGGCCTCGACCACGATGATCGAGTCGCCATCGGCAACGGAGTCGCCGACCTGGCAGTTCACTTTCCAGACGGATCCAGCGACTTCCGAACGAATTTGCATCATGGGGACCAAGCTCCAGAATTAACGACACGAATCGGCCTGACGCGACGACCTGCTGTATGCTAAGGGCGACTACAAGTCCTACCAAGGCCTATGACCCATGACTGGCGCTCGCAAGCGAACCACCAACGCCGTATTCTCAGCGCCGATCAGTCGCCTTGCGGAAGATTCTGTTTCCGTCATCGCGGCACGACTTTCCAGTCTGCCGTGGCAATGGGCGACCTCTCCGCTCGACGCAAGCCGCGAAACTCAATTGATGTTTGCCGAGAAGCATGACGCTGCTGCCGAGACTTGGATGGCCTTGCTCGAATCACCATGGCATTTCTGGGCCGACGTGATGATGGCCGGCGCCGGCAAGACGCCGGAACTTGCGCTCGAGCATGCGACGCGCCGGGCGAGCAAACGAATCATCGGACCCGCCAGTCGTCGCGTGCAGGCCAATCGCCGCCGGCTGGGCGCGTGATCGGTTCGTTCAACGAGCCTTCTCGAAAATCGTTGCCGGACGTAGTTGCCGGGCGCCTTGCTAAAGAGGCCTGTCACGTCGGGCACGTGGATTCGGTGATTACACGATTTCACGCGGAACGTTCGCATCCGGGAGCCGCATTCTCCGGACCAGTCGTGTGACCGAACCGTTGCGCTGGAACCTGTCGCGCAATTGCGTCATCAACAGCCGACTGAAACATCAGTCGCCTTGACGTTCGGCCGAATGTCTGTTTAAACGGAAACGGTTGAAGAAGCCCTGGCGGCGCTCTTTCGGCACTAGCCTGCCAAATCAATGAAGCCAGCGCCGTCGAACGACGCGATTTTCATCATCGGTGTCCATCTGCTTGACTGCCTTTCCTGCGAAGCCGCCTCGCAAAGGACATCGTTGCACCAGGAAAGTGCTCGATTGTCGAGCGGATAGTCGGCTCGCCCGACGCGACGACGAAGCCGGGCAGTGCAAGGAACGAAGCAGGGTTCCATTGATCCGCTGTATCAAAGCGCAACATTGATTTTTCACTAAATGGAAAAGTTAGCGCACCGTAGGGGAGACGCCTTGACCCCTGTGCGCTGGACCAGCCATGTGATGCAAGTGATCGCGCAATGGCAACGGGGAAAATTAAGCGTCCCGTAGGGGATTCGAACCCCCTTCAGAAGCCCGCGACCGACGCAGTTGAATGGCGTCCCGTAGGGGATTCGAACCCCTGTACTCACCGTGAAAGGGTGATGTCCTAGGCCTCTAGACGAACGGGACTGCGAAGACGCTGAAATTCTGACACTGACTGCGAACCGGCTGTTACCTGACTTCGACTCACTTCGATGGTGGAGGTAAGCGGGATCGAACCGCTGACCTCTTGCATGCCATGCAAGCGCTCTCCCAGCTGAGCTATACCCCCATACTCCGTTCGATCCATTGTGCCGGCAACGTCAAGAACGTCGCTGGCGCGTATTTCGATCGTGTCTTCGGATGTGCCGGCAAGTCAGAAGTTTCAGGCAAGCCGTTGATTATAGGGGGTGGATTTGCTGGTGTAAAGTTGGCTTCTTTGCGAAGGGAAAACATGACCGCTCAACTGCTCGACGGTGCCGAACTGGCCCGTGAAATCCGCGCGCAATGCACTGAACGCGTCCGGCGCCTGGCTGAATCCGGCCCGGCGCCGGGCCTCGCCGTCATTCTCGTCGGTGAATCACCAGCCTCGGCCATCTACGTGAAGCACAAGGTAAGTGACTGCGAGCAGGTTGGTATCCGTTCCTTTCTTCATCGCTTGCCAGGCGATCTTGCCGAGGCAACATTGCTGGATCTGATCCGGTCGCTCAACGACGATCCAACGGTGCACGGGATTCTCGTGCAACTTCCGCTACCGGCGCAGATCGACGAACGCCGGGTGATCGAGACCATCGCACCCGCCAAGGACGTCGATGGCTTTCACGTTCACAATGCGGGAGCCTTGATGACGGGCCAGACCGGATTCGCGCCGTGCAC
Source organism: Burkholderiaceae bacterium (assembly GCA_041736455.1). GTDB lineage: Bacteria > Pseudomonadota > Gammaproteobacteria > Burkholderiales > Burkholderiaceae_E > JAUIAI01. Next base: position 10,983 of record JBGSTN010000353.1, read on the forward strand.
CCCTTACGGCGTGATGAAGCTTCTCGAGCGTTCGGGCGTCGCGCTGGCCGGACGTGAGGCGGTGGTCGTCGGACGCAGCAACATCGTGGGCAAGCCGCAGGCAATGATGCTCTTGAGGCAGGATGCAACCGTCACCATCTGCCACAGCAGGACGGTCGACCTCGCGTCGCATCTGCGGCGCGCCGACATCGTCGTCGCGGCAATCGGCAGAGCCCGCTTCGTGACAGGATCGATGCTCAAGCCTGGGGCGGTCGTGGTCGATGTCGGCATGAATCGCGACGACGCCGGCAAGCTGTGTGGCGACGTGGATTTCGATTCGGCGCGCGAAGTGGCCAGTTGGATAACACCGGTACCAGGCGGTGTCGGACCGATGACACGCGCGATGCTGCTGGTGAACACGTTGGAAGCGGCACAGCAGCGCGTCGGGCGTTGAACTGCGCGTGCCGCATCGATGACTCCACGACGCCCGAACCGATCGACAGACGGCTTTCCGCCATTGTTCCGACGTAACCGGGACCCTGCAATGCAAGGACATTCGAGATGAATACCGCTACCGCCGCTTCTCCTGCCGACAATCCATTACTCGATTTCCGCGATCTGCCGCGTTTCGCCGACTTCAAGCCCGACCACGTCGATGCGGCGCTCGACCAACTGCTGCACGACGGTCGGGCGGTGCTCGAGATGGTCGTCGACCCTGCCACACCGGCCGACTGGGCTCACGTCGTGGAACCGCTCGAAGCGGCGACCGAACGCCTCGGTCGGGCATGGGGCATCGTCGGGCATCTGAGCAGTGTCGACGATTCGCCGGCGTTGCGCGATGCGCACAATCGAAACCTTGCCCGAGTCACCCAGTTCTGGACCGAACTTGGTCAAAACCAAGGATTGTTCGAGCGGTACAAGGCCTTGCACGATTCTCCGTCGTTCGCGTCGCTGTCACCTTCGCGCCAACGGATCGTGGAAAATTCGCTGCGCGACTTTCGCCTCGGCGGTGCAGAACTCGTTTCGCCCGATCGAGAGCGATATGCGGAAATCCAGGATCGGATCGCCGCTCTGGGACAGAAATTCTCGGAGAACGTTCTCGACGCGACCAATGCCTACGAAACGATCGTGGCGACGGTAGACGACCTCGAGGGGCTGCCCGATGATGCGATCGCATCCGCCGCGGCGGATGCGAAGAAGCATGGCAAGGAAGGCTACCGATTCACGCTGCAGTTTCCGTCGTACTTTCCGATCATGCAGTACGCAGCGAACCGTGACCTTCGCGAGCGCGTCTACCGCGCCTATGTGACGCGCGCATCGGCGCTGGCCGGCGCGCCGGCCGAAGCATCCGACCGCGAGAAGCTCGACAACACTGCGGTGATCGATGAGATCCTGATGTTGCGTGCCGAAGAATCGCGACTGCTCGGCTACGATAATTTCGCCACGGTCTCGCTGGTTTCCAAGATGGCCGACACGCCTGCGCAGGTGGCCGATTTCCTGCGTGACCTCGCGCGAAGAGCACGTCCGTTCGCCGAACGCGATCTTGCACAGTTGCAGGAGTTCGCGGCGCGTGAACTGGGCTTGCCCGTACTGCATTCCTGGGACATGGCGTATGCCTCGGAGAAGCTTCGCCAGGCACGCTACGCGTTCTCGGATCAGGAGGTCAAACAGTACTTCCAGTTGCCGCGCGTGCTCGATGGGCTGTTCGGCCAGATCGAAAGACTGTTCGACGTGAAGATCACGAGCGACGATGCGCCCGCCTGGCACCCGGACGTGCAGTTCTACCGTATCGAGCGTCGAGGCGAACTGCTCGGCCAGTTCTACCTGGACCCGTTCGCTCGCGAGACGAAGCGACCAGGCGCTTGGATGGATGGCGCCCGTTCACGGGCATTGCGAGGCAGCACGACCCAGACGCCGGTTGCCTATCTGGTCTGCAATTTCCAACCGCCGGTCGGCAATGGCCCTGCGCTGTTGACGCATGACGACGTCACGACCCTGTTCCATGAATTCGGGCATGGCCTGCATCATCTGCTGACGCGCGTCGACGAGTTGTCGGTATCGGGCATTTCCGGGGTCGAGTGGGATGCGGTCGAACTGCCCAGCCAGTTCATGGAGAATTTCTGCTGGGAGTGGCCGATCGTCGAGTCGATGAGCGCGCATGTCAAGACCGGTGAATCGTTGCCGCGCGAACTGTTCGACAAGATGATCGCGGCGCGCAACTTCCAGTCGGGCATGCAGACGCTGCGCCAGGTCGAATTCTCGTTGTTCGACATGCTGTTGCACGACCAGGCCCACCACGACCCGCAGCAGCGGTCGGTCCAGCAGGTCCTGGACGAGGTGCGCCAGGAAGTCGCCGTCGTCATTCCGCCGGAATTCAATCGGTTCCAGAACGGCTTCTCGCACATCTTCGCTGGCGGCTACAGCGCGGGTTACTACAGCTACAAGTGGGCCGAAGTTCTGTCGGCCGACGCCTATGCGGCGTTCGAGGAGGCCCTGGACGATCCGGAACCCGTCGCAGCGACCCTTGCGATCGGACGCCGATTCCTCGACGAAGTCCTGGCTGTTGGCGGGAGCCGACCGGCCATCGCTTCGTTTCGCGCGTTCAGAGGAAGGGATCCCGCCATCGAAGCGCTCCTTCGACATAATGGCATGCATGAAGAACCTCTCCCGGAATCCTCGCATGCGTAAGTCGTCAAGGGCGTTGCTGCTCGCCATAGCGGGAATAGCGCTGTGCGCCACGGCGGCGCATGCGCAGTACAAGTGGGTCGATGCCGAGGGTCGGATCGGTTACAGCGACATGCCCCCCTCCACTGCCGCCAAGATCCTGCGCGGACCGGCGGAGATCAACCGTCCCGTTTCGTTGAGCAGCCGGACTCCAGAGAGTTCGGCTGAACTTCCTTTCGACCTGCGCCGGACCGTCGAACGGTCGCCTGTGATCCTCTACACGACGTCCGACTGCGCGCCTTGCGATCTGGCGCGCGATCATCTCGTGCGGCGGGGAGTGCCCTATACGGAGAAGATCGTGAGCAGCGCTCAGGATCTGCTGGCGTTTCAGCGCCTGGGCTTCGCATCCGACACGGGGCTGCCCGTCTTCACCGCCGGTGCTGCGAAACAGATCGGTTATCACGGAACCCGGTGGGACGAAACGCTGTCGCGCGTCGGGTATCCGAAGTCATCGCGTCTGCCGGCATCGTGGACGGCACCAGCAGCCGAGTCGCTCGCTGCGAACCGCACGGCCGCCATTGCTGACGCCGCCGAGGCGGACGATGCGGCACCCGACGCTCAAGCGGAATCCCAGCGTCGCACCGGCACCCGGGAACGCTCGGCACCGCTGGGTCTAGCACCGACCGGGCCCGCACTGCGCTTCTGAGGTTCGGCAGGCCTCGAAAATCCCGCCATTGGCGGGATTGTTCGTTTCTGACGTAACAGATCCCTGTTACCACGCCCTTACCGTCATTACCTAGAATCACCCGTAGCGCCTCGTGCGCAAGAACCGTTCAACGGTCCACGGATGGAGACAGGGCTGCCATGGCCAAGCTGATTCACACGATGATTCGCGTGCGCGATCTCGATCGCTCGGTGCGCTTCTACGCCGACGCATTCGCCATGAAGGAATCTCACCGACTCGAGTTCCCCGACTTCGCCCTGGTCTATCTGCGCGGCGACGAATCCGAAGCTGAAATCGAGCTCACGCTGAACCGCGATCGGGAGGCGCCGTACGGACACGGCGACGGCTACGGTCACGTTGCGTTCACTGTGGAAGATCTCGACGAGGCCTGGAAGCGGATGAATTCACTCGCGCTGCAACCAGCGCCCATCAAGGAATTTCGAGATGACGGGACGCTCCTCGCCCGGTTCTTCTTCGTGACCGACCCCGATGGATACAAGATCGAAGTGCTGGCCCGCCATGGCCATTACCAGTAAGCCCTGACCAGAACGACTTGAGGAGACACAGCGCATGAAACCGATCGTCCTGCATCGACACGCCCCTGGTTTGCAACGGGAAACGCCACTCACCCGGCCGCCGGAATCGGAGAGCAATGTACCCGGCTTGCTGACCCGGCGCGAATTCCTGGGGGGATCGGCGGTACTGACTGGTGTGCTGGCGCAGGGTTCCGTCCTGACGCTTGTCGCACCGTCGCGGGTATGGGCGGCCACGATGACCGTGCTGAACGATCGTGAAGCGAAGTTCCTGCTGCGCCTGACCCAGGTCATCTTCCCGCACAAGCAGATGCCCGACGCCATCAATGCCCTGGCCGTCAAGGATCTGGACAAGGCCCTTGCCGCCGACGCGTCGCTGCGCAGTTCGTTCACCGCCGATATCGCGACACTCGACAAGGCAGCCGGCGGCGACTGGCTCGCCGCAACACCGGAGGCGCAACTCGCGGCAGTCGAGGCCAGCACGCAATCCACGCTGTTCAAGAAGGTGCACGGCACCTGCATCACCTCTCTCTATGACAACGAGCTTGCCTACCGGCACTTCGGATACGAAGGCGAGGCGTTCTCGAAAGGGGGATACCTCACCCGCGGTTTCAATGACCTCGCCTGGTTGCCGAATCCACCCGCGGATTCGAGCCCAGCCCCTTTCCTGTGATCGGAGCAAAGACACCATGAAGACGTTCACTCAGAATGACGACACCGTGGTCGTGATCATCGGAAGCGGCGCAGGTGGCGGCACGCTCGGCAACGAGCTCGCCCAGAAAGGCATCAAGGTGGTCGTGCTCGAAGCGGGCAAACTCGAATCATCCGCGAGCTTCATCAACGACGAATGGAAGTCTTTCAGTCAGCTTGCATGGTCCGACCCACGCACGACGTCGGGCAACTGGCGAGTCGCGAAAGACTTCGCAGGTCTGCCCGCATGGATCTGCAAGACAGTCGGCGGCACGACGACGCACTGGGCCGGCGCCTCGTTGCGACTGCAGGAACATGAGTTTCGAACCCGCACCGAATATGGCCAGCTGGCCGGAGCGAATCTGCTCGACTGGCCGCTGACGCTGGCCGATCTGGAGCCGTGGTACGCGCGCGCCGAAGACAAGATGGGTGTGACGCGAACGAACGGCATTCCCGGCCTGCCTGGGAACAACAACTTCAAGATCATGCATGCCGGTGCGAAGAAACTCGGCTACACCGAGTGCCATACCGGTCGCATGGCGATCAACAGCAAGCCGCGCCATGATCGCGGTCGATGCATGCAGCTCGGCTTCTGCTTCCAGGGCTGCAAGTCGGGAGCCAAATGGTCGACGCTTTATACCGAGATCCCGAAGGCCATCGAAACCGGCAACTTCGAGTTGAGGACCGAGTGTCATGTCAGCCGGATCGAACATGACGCGTCGGGCAAGGTCACCGGGGTCCTGTACTTCGACGCGACGGGTCGGGAGCAACGCCAGCGTGCGCGCGTCGTCTGTGTCGCAGGAAACTCTCTCGAGACACCGCGGATGCTGCTGCTGTCTGAGTCGTCGAAGTATCCCGACGGTCTGGCCAACAGCTCCGGTCAGGTGGGCCGCAACTACATGCGTCACCTGACTGGTTCGGTCTTCGCCACCTTCGACAAGCCGGTTCATTTCTACCGCGGCACGACGATGGCAGGCATCATCAGCGACGAGGCCCGCAACAACCCCAAACGCGGCTTCGTCGGCGGCTACGAAATGGAGACCCTGGCGCTCGGCCTGCCCTTCATGGCGGCGTTCCTGAATCCCGGCAGCTGGGGCAGCGAGTTCGCCTATTACATGGACAACTACGCGAACATGGCGGGCATGTGGATCGTCGGCGAAGACATGCCGCGGGAGACCAATCGCGTGACGCTGAACAAGTCGGTCAAGGACGCGCGCGGCCTGCCGGTCGTCAACGTGCACTTCGACGATCACGAAAACGATCTCGCCATGCGCGAGCATGCGTTCAGTCAGGGTCAGGCGGTCTATGAAGCGGCCGGGGCGGTCCGCTCGATCCGGACGCCACCCTACCCATCGACCCACAATCTCGGCACCTGTCGGATGAGTGCGAAGCCGGGCGACGGCGTCTGCAACAAATGGGGCCAGACGCACGACATCGCCAATCTGTTCATTTCCGACGGCAGTCAGTTCACGACCGGCGGAGCCGAGAATCCGACCCTGACGATCGTCACGCTGGCGATTCGTCAGGCAGACTATATGGCCAAGGCCATGACGGCCGGTCAGATCTAGCGAAGGCCGACGCTGATCGGTTGACGTCCGAACCCTGAGGAGACAAGCCATGTGCCGGGTTTACGCGCATACCGATCCGATTCTCTATGAATCACGCACCCATTCGTTCCGCCTGCACGGCGTCATCACCAACGTTCGGCTGGAGAATCTGTTCTGGCAACTGTTGGCCGAGATGGCCGCCGCCGAGGAAATGACGACCAATCAGCTGCTGGCCAGGCTGCACGATGAAGTCCACGAATTTCGCGGTGACTTCGGCAATTTCGCCTCGTTCCTGCGGGTGACCTGCCTGCGCTGGCAGACGATGCGCGGTACGGTCGAACGGATGGCGCGGCGCAATCCTCAACCCGACGCCGAGTCGCTCGTCGGCACAGCGGCCGCCGTGACCGCGACGCACTGAAGGAGCGGCCGGGCCTGCCGCGCGACACGAACCAGTCAGAACACCGCGTGATCGCCACGCTCGGGTGCTTTCGCGCCACCGGCGAGTTTCCGGTAGTGGTCGAACAGCGTCTCGCTGCCGGTCGAGGGCGTCGCGTCCGCGTCGTAGCGGCCGGTATCGGGATTCAGGAGCAGCATCGATTCGCTTGCGTAGTAGCGGCCGATGCGCGCCAGTTCGGCCTTGGTCGCCAGCACCGGGAGCAACCGCCCGCCCACGCTGAGGAAATCGATGATGACATCCAGGAACGCGATGGGTACCTGCTGGAAACGTGGCGGTTTGCCGAACAGGGCGAACAACGCCTCGCCCTGCTGGCGTGGCGTGATCGCGGCGCCCGGTCCGCCGATCGGCAGCACTCGATTCCGGCGGCTCGGATCCTGCAGGCAATCCGCGATGTATTCGCCCAGGTCGTCGTCGCTGATGGGCTTGCAGGCGGTCCGCGTGCCGTCGCCGAAGACCACGAAGGACTTGCCACGACGAACGCGTTCCACCTGTCCGGACAAGGACTTGAAGAACGCCGTGGGCCGGACGATCGAGTAGGTGATGCCCGACTCGATCAGTTCCTTCTCGAATGCCAGTTTGGCCTGCTGGAACGCGAGGCGCGGTTTCTGGACACAGATCGCCGACAGCAGGACGAAATGCTTGACGCCGGCCTGCCTGGCCGCTTCGAGCGCCAGCACATGCGCCCGGTGATCGATGGCCCACGCATCGGCGGGG
>JBGSTN010000587.1:0-2923 GCA_041736455.1 Burkholderiaceae bacterium
GGCAGTGCCCCGGCGGCGCGGCACCGTGTCACCAGGGCTACGGCGCACGGCGGGGCGTTCGGGAGTGGAGCGAGAAGCCATGGGATCTTTCCGAGGTGTCCGATTATCGTCGCATTGTCGCGCATCGATGCAGTCGGTCGATCTCGCGGCCACACGAAGCGCGGCGGTCGCCGGTATCCGGCAAAGGGTCGTTCCAATTACCGGGTCGACGATTCGAACCGTGCGCCGCTGGCCGCCAGCAATTCGCGAAGCACCGATCGGTGGCAACGTGTCTCGTCTTCGCAGTAGCAGCCTACCGAGAAACTGCTCTGCCGCGATAGAGCTGCCAACAAGGCGATGGCATGAACGTTGTCTGGGGTTGCCATCTCGGCCTTGTATTTCCGGACGAATGCAGACCAGTGGCCGGGTGTCGATGCCTGCTGGCCGAGCTTCACGGTCTCGACGCTCGGTGCCAGATTGGGAAACCAGACGTCGTACCAGTTCTGCGTCGCGAACTCGGATTTCGGCACCCCACGGGGTGGCCGCCGGACGGTTCCGATACGAACGCCTTCGCCTTCCGTTCTCGGACTTCCGAGCCTGACCACGCGTACGACCATGATGGTGTCCTCGATTGATTCGTGGAACGGCGAACCGGCAAAGGCCCCCAGGGCGGGCAGCAGTCGCGAATCGCGCCGCGCACAAGATTTACGCAGAGTTTATGCGCAGCGCCGTTTCAGGCCTGGAGAATTTACGCGTGCCCAGGGAATACTTTCGGCGTGACGGGTTCGCATTCGACCGTCGAATTCGACCGGGACATCCGTCACCGGACGAAACACCACGACCACGCCCACCTGTCTCGATGGAGTCCGTCGATCATGATTGAATTTCTGCTGGCTTTCGCTCTGGCAATCGGCCTGGGTTGGCCGCTCAGCCGATATCTTGCCGCCCTCATGCGCGGCGACCCGATGCGTGGCGATGCACTTTTCCGATGGGTCGAGCAGCCGATCTACCGATTGCTGGGCACGCGTCCCGAGCACGGTATGACCTGGCAAGGCTACGCCGGCGCGTTCCTGCTGAGCAACCTGATGCTCGCGATCGTCGTCTGGCTGATCTTCATGAATCAGGCCAGCCTTCCGCTCAACCCCAATGACGCGCCCGGCATGAGTTGGGATCTCGCCCTGCACACGATGGTGTCGTTCCTGACGAACACGAATCAGCAGCACTATTCGGGTCAGGCTCAGCTCTCCTACCTGGCGCACATGAGCGGTATCGTCGGTCTGCAGGTGGTCACGCCGATGATGGGGCTGGCCATCGTCGTTGCCACACTGCGCGGACTGTTCGGCGGACGCCGGGCCGCGCACATCGATGATGACACGGGAATCGAACGTCTCGCCGCGTCATCGCAAGGTCGGTCGCCAACGTCGGCCACGAACGCGGTTGCCATCGTGGATCTGGGCAACTACTGGGTCGATGTCACGCGCGCCACCGTGCGCTTCATGCTGCCGCTGTGTCTGGTCTGGTCGGTATCGTTGACGAGCCAGGGTGTCCCGGCCACGCTGAATGGCGGGCCGGTGGTCGCGCCCATCGATGCGACAGCCGACATGAAGGAGCAGAAGATTCCGCTCGGTCCGATCGCTCCGATGGTGGCCATCAAGCAGCTCGGCACCAATGGCGGGGGCTGGTTCGGTCCGAACAGCGCGGCACCGCTGGAGAACCCGACGCCGCTGTCGAACCTTCTCGAGACGATGGCGATCATGCTGATTCCGGTGACGGTGGCCTTGATGGTCGGCCCGTTCACGCGTCGGCCGAAGTTCGCAGCGCTGGTGTTCGGCACCATGCTGTCGATGTCGCTGGTGTCCGCCTCGGTGGCTGTCTGGTCGGAAGGGTATTCCGGCGCGGCGACCGACATCGCGCTGATGGAGGGCAAGGAGGTTCGCCTCGGTGCCGACCCGTCGGCGCTGTGGGCTGCCTTGACCACGCAGACATCGAACGGTTCCGTGAACTCGATGCACGACTCGGCGGCACCGCTTACCGGGCTCGTGCTGATCAGCAACATGCTGATCAATTCGATCTGGGGTGGCGTCGGCTGCGGATTGCAGCAGTTCCTCGTCTACCTGCTGCTGAGCGTCTTCCTTGCGGGCCTGATGACGGGGCGCACGCCGGAATTGTTCGGCCGCAAGATCGAGGCGCCCGAGGTGCGACTGCTGGCCGTGCTCGTGCTGCTTCAGCCGGTGCTGGTGCTGGGACTGACCGCGATCACCCTCGCGGTTCCCGGACTCGCCGGCACGTCGAACCCCGGTTTCCATGGCATCAGTCAGGTGCTGTACGAATACACGTCGGCATTCGCGAACAACGGCTCGGGCTTCGAAGGACTGGCCGATGCGACACCCTGGTGGAACGTGACCTGCAGCGTCGTACTCGCCGCAGGCCGGTACCCGGCATTGGTCATTCCGCTGGTGATCGCGTCGATGCTGGCAGGCAAACGCCGCGCGCCGGCGGGTCCCGGAAGCCTGCAGGTCGAGACGCCGACCTTTTCACTCACGTTGATCGCCGTGATCGTCATTCTGACGCTGCTGCAATTCATGCCGGTACTGGTGCTCGGCCCGACGGCCGACCATCTGACGTTGGGCGCAGGTTGAAGGAGAACACGATGAACAGCACCGCGATCAAAGGACGCAGCCATCGTTCCAGGGGGCAGGAAGCGCATGGCATGCAGACCGCGCTGGTCAACGCCTTCGTCAAACTGGCACCGCAACACATCGTCAGGAATCCCGTGATGGCCGTGGTCTGGGCCGGCACACTGCTGACTGCCGCCATGACGGCGGCCGGCTGGGCCGCTCCCGGCTTCGGTTGGGCCGTCACGGTGATCCTGCTGATCACGGTGCTGTTCAGCAATTTCGCCGAGGCGGTGGCCGAATCGCGCGGCAGGGGGCAGGCTGCGTAG
>JBGSTN010000446.1:0-4131 GCA_041736455.1 Burkholderiaceae bacterium
CGAGCAGCACCGTGCCGTCGGGCAGCAGCATCGACGCCGAGTGGTACAGCCGCGGGTGCGCTGCCGACGGTCCACGGGTGAAGGCATTGGTGGCCGGGTCGTAGATGTCGACGTACTGCGCGGGATTGCCGAGCGGCGCACCGAGGATGCTGGTGTCGCTGTCGCCACCATTGGAGATCAGCACCTTGCCGTTGGGCAGGACGGTGGCCGTGCCCCAGAGCCGCTGCGAACTCATCGTCGGCACCGACTCGTAGGCCGGAAACGGCCCGTTGATGTCGGCACGCATCGCCTTCATGTTGCCGCCGCCAGCCAGCAGGATCTGACCGGGTGCGTACATCACCGCCATCGATCCATTGTTCAACTCGAGTTGAGGCGCATGGCCCGTGTCTAGTCGCGATCCATTGCCGCGCGGGTCGATGCGGTACGACGCGTTGTGCGACCAGCCCACGACATTGCCGGCGCGGCTGAGGAAGTTGCGCGGGTAGTACCACTGCAGGTCATCGACCTGAAAAGAGTTGATCAGTCGAAAGCTACTGCCATCGACGGTACCCACTTCCACGAACTTTGCCGGCACATTCGTGTTGGTGTCGACCGCGCCACCATGAATGAAGACCTGGCCATCCATCAGTTTCGTCATCGTCGCGTACCAGCGCGATTCGTTCATCGCGCCGCGGCGGCTGAGCTGATTGGTCTTCGGATCGAAGACGTTCGAATCCGAATTGCCCAACCCGGCCTGGTAACCGATGGCGTTCGGCGATTCGGCAGGTCGCTTGTCGCCTCCGGTCATCAGGATCTCGCCGGACTGCAGCAGGTTCATGTTGGAGCAGAAAAGATCGGTACCGACACGATTGGGCAGTGTCATGTGGGTTTCGGTACCCATGCCGCCTGTCCAATCCCAGATGTCGTAGATCATGACGTTGGCATCGTCGGGATCACGACCGTAGGTGAGCACGCGGGCGTCGGAAGTCAGCACGGTATGCAACGGCACGAGCGGCCACTGCCCGACTGCGCCCATCACACCGACCTGGGGATCGCCCCGCTGGGGATAGAGCGAAGCGTCCGCAACGGGATCGGGTGGTGTGAAAGTTCCCCCAGTGGTGCCGGGTGCCGTCGTGCCTGGGGTCGAGCCGGGCGTGGAGCCGGGCGTCGAGCCGGGCGTCGTCGAACCATTGCTCGAACCGGAGCCCGTCGCCGTTGAACTGCCATTGCCTCCGCCGCAGGCGGCGAGAAAAACGATCAGACAGCAGATCGTGCCCAGCCCGATGGACGAATGTGTTCTTGAACGCATGAATTTCCTTGGCTTGAAGTGATCGTTATCTTCGTGCTCGTTTCTTGATTCCGTGCGCGGCAGAAGCTCTCTCCGCGTTCGGCGCGGCGCGCCTCCCGACGAGCTCGACGCCGCGACATCGAGCGTCGATGCCTATGTTCCAATGATGGGGCTGCCGTTCGAAAACGAATGGCAATACCTGCTGTTTCGTTGCGGACGATCAACTGCAATTTCAGCCGTTGGTCGCGTCGATTCCCTGGCGGGTTCGATTCCGATGCACGTTGTTACCGAATGAATCTTCTCGTTGCCGACAACCAGGTGGCGGCACGGGCTGTCGGATCTGCATGCCGGGCAACGTCGCCGATCACAGCCACACTGTCCGCCCCCGCATCCAGCACTTCGGCGACACGATCCAGCGTGATGCCGCCGATCGCCACCAAAGGTATCGCACCGACGGCCGTGCGCCAATCCCGCAAACGCGTCAGGCCCTGGCTTGGCCAATCGAGAATCTTGCTCGCCGTCGGAAAGATCGGGCCGAACGCAATATAGGCCGGTGCGGTGGCAAGGGCAATGCCCAGTTCAGCGTCGTCATGCGTGCTGACGCCGAATCTGACACCTGACGCGCGCAACGCGCCGAGGTCGGCGTCTGCCAGGTCATCCTGCCCCAGATGGACGAACTCGCATCCCGTGTCGATGGCTTCGCGCCAGTGGTCATTGACGACGAGCCGACATCTGCTCGTCTCGCAGAGCTCGCGTGCCAGCCTGATCTCGGCAAGCCGATGGGCTTTCGATCCGTCCTTGATGCGGAGCTGGACCAGCCGGATGCCGGCGACGAGCAGTAATCGCAGTTCATCGGTACCGGCCACGATCGGATAGAACGGGTCGAGCTCGTTGAATATGGGGTTGGTCATAGATCGATCGTGGCGCAGAGGCGGGAGTACGGTTCAGAACGGGCGGGTCCGGCTGGCGATGCGGATCGGGCGGGCCCGGTAGCGGCTGCCGATCCCGTCGAAGTCGAAGAGGAAGCATTATCGGCTATCGGGCGCGGTATGGCCGCCGGGTCTCCGGACTTCGCTACGATCACTTAACATCCCTGGATCTGACCCAGGACAAATGTTGCGCCATCAGTTGCGCCCCTGTATGTTGCGGTGCGATATGCGCGTTTGTATACTGGCCGCCGAACTTCGCAACCATCACACGCCACGAACCCATGCAGACCGAAACCGCTCAAGCGACCAAACCACTAGCAGCCGGGGTTCAGGCACAGACCGTTCTGTCGGTCCAGCATTACAGCGATCGTCTGTTCCGCTTTCGTATGACCCGCCCGGAATCGTTGCGTTTCCGTTCTGGTGAATTCGTGATGATCGGTCTGCCCAATGCCGAGAAGCCCGTCTTTCGCGCGTATTCGATCGCCAGCCCCAGCTGGGCCGAGCATCTCGAATTCCTGTCGATCAAGGTGCCGGGTGGGCCGTTGACCGAGCATTTGCAGCGCATTCAGCCTGGTGACACGGTACTGATCAAGGGTCGACCCACGGGCACGCTGGTCATGGACGCGCTGTTGCCCGGACGCACGCTTTTCATGCTGTCGACAGGCACCGGCATTGCCCCCTTCGGAGCGGTCGTGCGCGATCCCGCTTCGATCGAACACTTCGAGCATCTCGTCATCACACAGACATGCCGCACGGTAGCCGAACTCGGCTATATCAACGATCTGTCGTCGGAGATCACTGACGATCCGGACATGGCTGAAATGTTCGGCGACAAGGTCACTTTCCTGCGCAGCGTGACGCGCGAACCCTATCCTTGCCAGAACAGGGTCACCACGATGTTGCGCTCGGGTGAGTTGTTCGAGCGTCTGAACATGCCGGCACTCGATCCCGAGCTGGACCGCGTGATGATCTGCGGGTCGATGGCCATGCTCAAGGAAACCCGCGAGATCTGCGAATCGCTGGGCCTGGTCGAGGGTTCGAACAGCCGCCCCGGTACATTCGTCGTCGAGCGCGCTTTCGTCGACTGACCCGCTCGGTGCGATCGCGCATGTCGCTGGTCGGCGTGCCTTGGTCGATTTGTACGCCTTCACCGACTGGTCACGCTCTTCTAGCGCAATTCCTCAATCCTGTCCGGGCGCACCGCACTCGCCGAATTGCCCCATGCCGACCGCGCATAGTCGAGGACCCGTGCGAGGTCGCGGTCGTCGAGCCGATGGGCGAATCCCGGCATGCCGAATGGCCAGGGCCGTGCCGACGTGGCCGCCCCGAACCCGCCGTACAGAACCATCTTGATCGAGTTGACGGGATCGTCCAGCAGTACCGACCGGCGCCCGGCCAGCGCCGGGTAACGCCCGGGTTGCCCCTGGCCGTCGCGACCATGGCAATCCGCACAGAGCGATTCGTAACGTTCCTGTCCGACACTCGTCATGCGCGCTGGAAAGGCGGGATCGGCCCCGGACGGCGGCTCTTGCGCTGGTGACAGGGTCTTGAGCCATCGCGCCATGGCGCGGCGATCGAATGGCGTCAGAAATTGCGTACCGTGCTGAACGACTTGCAGCATCAGCCCTTGTGCGCCGCCGCGGGGGGAATCGCCCGACGCCAGAAACCGCTCGATTTCATCGATCGGCCAATGGCCGACACCGGCTTCGTTCCCGCGGGAAAGGTCCGGCGCGTAACCACTGTCGCCGGGCAATCGCGAACCGCCTGCCTTGTCGGTGCGCGCAAAGCCGCCGAGCCGATTGCGTTCGCCATGACAGACCTGGCAGTGTGCAACCGCGTCGACGAGGTAGCGGCCACGAGCGAGCAAGGCATGATCGTCCGAGTCGGTTGATGACACCGCCTGCGCCACCGAGGTTGCCGTCCGGTCCGGCGGCG
>JBGSTN010000481.1:0-1853 GCA_041736455.1 Burkholderiaceae bacterium
GACGATTCGCCGGGCCGCGCCGCCGATGATGCGGGCAACGGCATCGACCCGGATCGGCAATATCCGTTTGCCGACCTGGCGGCGAAGATGGGAAAAAAATGAGCGGCCGTGCATGACAACTGGCGCCAGCCTGTTAGAATCGTTGATTGACCAAATAATTGGGGCTGGCTCCAGACCATGGCCGTACAACAGAACAAACGCTCACCATCCAAGCGCAACATGCGCCGCGCGCATGACGGCCTGACCGCAGCACCGCTTGGCGTCGAACCGACCAGCGGCGAAGTCCATCGTCGTCATCACATCAGCCCGGGTGGTTTCTACCGTGGCAAGAAAGTCGTGCAAACCAAGGCAGACGACTGATCTCCATAGCCGCTTAGCGGCAGGCTCGAGGGGTCTGAAGTCACCGTGAATCCGCGTATTGCTGTCGATTGCATGGGGGGCGATCACGGTGTGTCGGTTACTGTACCGGCTGCATTGTCGTTCCTTCAACATGAACCAAAGAGCCGGCTCGTCCTGGTCGGTCGCGAGGCCGATATCGAGCGCGCGCTTGCTGCGAGTCGTTCGTCCACCGGGCTGCGCAGCCGCTTTTCCGTGTTGCATGCCGAGCAGGTCGTCGACATGGATGAATCACCGGCGATCGCGCTGCGCAGCAAGCGCCAGTCGTCGATCCACCGTTCTGTGCAGGCCGTGCGTGATGGCGAGGCCGACGCGTTCGTCAGTGCGGGCAATACCGGCGCACTGATGGCGATTTCGCGCTTCATCCTGAAGATGCTGCCCGGTATCGAGCGTCCGGCGATCGCCTTCCAGTTGCCCAACCGACGCAACGGCACGACGACGTTGCTCGACCTCGGCGCGAATGTCGATTGCGAACCCGAGCACCTGCTTCAATTCGCGCTGATGGGTTGCGCGCTGGTCACCGCGCTGGACGGCAAGGACAACCCGTCCGTGGGCCTGCTCAACATCGGCGAAGAGATGATCAAGGGCAACGAGACGGTCAAGCAGGCCGGCATCCTGCTGCGCGATTCCGGTCTCAATTTCCACGGCAACGTCGAAGGCAACGACATCTACAGCGGCGTCGTCGATGTGATCGTCTGCGACGGTTTCGTCGGCAACGTGGCGCTCAAGACCTCGGAAGGCCTCGCACAGATGCTTGGCGGCTTCATTCGCGAGGAATACGAGCGGCACATCTTTACCCGTCTGATGGCCGTGCTGTCGGCCCCGGTCCTGCGCCGCTTCAAGCGGCGTCTCGACCATCGCCATTACAATGGTGGCGCACTCGTCGGCCTGCGCGGCGTCGTTTTCAAGAGCCATGGCTCGGCCGATGCGCTGTCCTTCGAGTCGGCGCTGCGACGCGCCCATCACGCGGCGGGCAATGGCTTGCTCGACCGTATCACTGACACCCTGTCGTCGGTCCAGAACGCCAAGTCGCGGGCCGCCGCCCTGGAGCCCGCCACCCCATGAGTTCAGCGAACATCGTCGGCAGCCGGGTAGTCGGCACCGGATCGTTCCTGCCCGGCGACCCGATTTCCAACGCCGAACTGGCCAGGCGTCTCGCGCTGCGCGGCATCGAGACATCCGACGAATGGATCGTTGCCCGCACCGGCATCAGGCAGCGTTATTTCGTCGAACCGGGCCAGACCACCAGTGACCTCGCGATCGAAGCGGGTCGCCGCGCGCTGGCCGATGCCGGTCTCGCCGGATCCGATGTCGACCTGATCATCGTCGCCACCTCCACGCCCGACTGGATCTTCCCGAGCACCGCCTGTCTCGTGCAGAAGGCGCTGGATGCGCCGGGCGGCGCTGCCTTCGACGTGCAGGCGGTCTGTGCCGGTTTCGTCTACGCGATGGCCAAT
>JBGSTN010000495.1:0-2407 GCA_041736455.1 Burkholderiaceae bacterium
GCCGGTCCTGCGCGTGAGGGGTCGGCGCATCTCGAACTGGTGGGCCGACCTCGAAACCCATCATCAGGGAATCGGCGACTCGCTGTTCGGGTTCCGGGTCTATCCGGTTCGTCCGCTGCTGACGATCATGCATCGACACGCCTGGATGAGGCGTTTCGACTTCGACGTCGAGGCCGTCGTCCGTCTGAGCTGGCAGGGTGTGACGCCTATCAATCTGCCGGCCCCGGTTCGGTATCCGCCCGCGGGCGAGGGCGGTGTGTCGCACTTCAACTATCTGCGCGACAACCTGCTTCTCACCTGGATGCACTTGCGCCTGTTCGTTTCCTACCTGGGTCGACTGCTGCGCGGCAAGCGTGCCGGCATCCGCTGACGGCATATCGCGGTGAGCGGGCCGTGAGCCTCGTCGGAAGAACGGCCCGGCGCGAAGCCTGCGCGACGCGCGCAACGGATACCGGATATTCAGCCGCATCGTGTCGCTCGATACTCGGAGAAGATGCCGAGTTCGACATGGCGATGCACCTGGTCGAATCCCGCTGCCGCGAGGACTGCAAGAATCCGTGCCGGTGACACGCAGGCTTCGACGGTATCCCAGTAATAGCGCCAGATCCGATCGCCATCGGGTCGTCCTGCACCCAGACGTGCGATCAATGGAACCAATCGCCACATGTACTGACGCAATGCCCATGCATAAGCGCGGTTGGCCGGTGGTGTGATTTCCAGCAGGCACAGCGAACCGCCCGGCTTGAGCACGCGATGAAATTCGGCGAACGATTCTTCCAGCGAGTCGACATGGCGCAATGCGAATCCCATGCACAGGAAGTCGGCGTGCCCGTCGGGCAGCGGTATCGCTTCGGCCCTGCCGATCAAACGTTCGAGCTGCTCGGGAACATCGGCCTGCGCGATCATGCCGGCGCTGGGATCGATCCCGGTGATCAATGCCGGGTCGCCGACGATCGCCAGGGCCTCGCGGGCAACAAGTCCCGTGCCGAAGCCGACGTCGATGACGCGCATTCCCTTGACGAGACCGGCACGTTTCAAAGCCTCGCGCCGGTACCAGGGGCCGGAACCGAAACCGACGAGTTTCTCCGTCCAGTCGTAGTCGGCCGCATGCTCGTCGAAGATGTGACCGAGGAAATCGCGGCGCTGTTGTCGATCCGCGTAATAGGCCTCGAGAAGCGGATGCGGCATCGATCCGGTGTCCGGTTCGTCCGGCGATTCGAGGTTCCTGTCGCCGGGGTCGGGACGCAGCGTGTCGGCCGTCGATCGTTTCGGTCGCATGTTGCCCGCGGGTTGCGAGATCGGGTCGCTCATGCGAGTGCGCCATTGATGCCGATGACCTGGCCGCTGATGTAGGCGGACTCGTCCGATGCCAGGAACGCGACCAGCGCGGCCACTTCGTCGGGTCGTCCCGCGCGCTTCATCGGCACCAACTCCTTGATGCGTTCGGTGGGAAATGCGCCGGCGGACATGTCGGATTCGATGATCCCCGGGCTGACCACGTTGACCGTGATCCCGCGACTCGCCACCTCCAGTGCGAGCGAGCGACTCGCACCGATGAGCCCGGCCTTGGCTGCCGCGTAGTTGGTCTGGCCTCGATTGCCGGTCTGTCCGGCGATCGAGGCGATGTTGATCACCCGTCCCCATCGGGTGCGGATCATCGGCATCAGCAACGGCTGCGTGACATTGAAGAAACCGTGCAACGACACATCGATGACGCGTTGCCACTGGGGCCAGCTCATGCCGGGCATGACCGCATCGTCATGCATGCCGGCATTGTTGACGATGACCTGTATCGGACCGCTCTCGAGCAGGGCCTCGATGTGCGTCGCCACCGCATCGTGATGCGTGACATCGAAGGCGATGCATTCGGCATGGCCCCCCGCGCGCTCGATTTCGTGCACGACTGTGCGCGCCACATCGAGATTCTGGTTGGCGTGCATGATCACATGCAGCCCGTCGGCGGCCAGTCGCCTGGCGATGGCGGTACCCAGTGCGCCACTGGCGCCTGTCACGAGGGCTCTTTTCAACGGCGTGGTCTCTTGTCGGTTATTCATAGCGTATTGCGTTGCGGTGCGAAGAGGACCGTCGCGCGCCCTTCGGCAAGGCGCGATTCACCCGAGCTCACGCGGAACGAATAGATGGCGGTACTCGAGTCACCGGAAGCGAGCGATACCTCGATGTCGAGGTCGGTGAGCAGATCGTCGATACGCTCGACATGAAGCGTGACGCTGCGCACGCCTGCGACCACACCATGCATACCGGCGGCCTGCCTCACGCCCGTTTCGGCCGGCGCGTTGATGGCGCCGTGCAACGCCATCGCCTGCGCGGCGTACTCGATCAATACCGCTGCGCCGATACGCTGAGCATCCGCAAGCGGATGGCCGGTTGCGCGATGACTGGTCGCGCG
>JBGSTN010000509.1:0-2692 GCA_041736455.1 Burkholderiaceae bacterium
CCGATCGCATCGCCCGTGACATCGCTCCGTTCCGTCTGCCCGAATGGCCGGCCGCACGGCTGCTCGTGTTCGAGCAGGATTCCCGACGTGAATGCTCGGTTTGGCACCTGTTCGACCATTGGTGCTGGCAGGAGAGTGGCAATGGCGAGACGGCGATCGAACACGCGCTGAGCAACCCGCCGGCGACCCGGCCGCGCTTCAATCGCCATGCGCTCGACCTGCTGATCAGGACGATCGGTACAAGTGGCTTCGAAGTGCGCGACCGACCGTCGTGCCGGCCAGACTTCGGCAGCCCGGAACGATGGACCAGTCGGCATCAAGGCCAGGTCGAATTGGCATGGTGCTGGCTGTCACGATCGCCGACGGCGACCGAACGACCGCCGAACTGACATTGCGTCGCGTTTGCTCTGCTGGCCGAGGTGGTAACTTAGCGGGCGCTGCCCGCCCCCGGCCTTCTACAATGGCGACGGTCGGCACGATCATCCCCATACAGACGGAGAACAACCATGCAATGGCGCGGGCAACGGGAGAGCAGCAATGTCGAGGACCGGCGCGGACAGGGTGGCCTCGGCAATCTCGGTGGGCTCGGCACGCGCCGCGGCGGCGGTATCGGTATCGGCACCATCGTCGTTGCACTGGTGCTGTCGTGGTTGCTGGGCATCAATCCACTGACCCTGCTCGGCATGTTCTCCGGTGCGGATCTCGGCGGCATGTCGACCAGCCAGGTCGAATCGCCGTTGCAGCGTTCACCGGCCGGTCAGGCTGCCGATGACGACGCGAGCCGTTTCGTCAGGGTCGTGCTCGCAAGCACCGAAGAAGTGTGGAGCCCGAAGTTCAAGGCGAGCAACTCGCGCTACCCGGCACCGCAGCTGGTGCTCTTCACCGGCGCCACGCCCACGGGCTGCGGTACCGGCAACGCAGCGGCAGGGCCTTTCTATTGCCCGGCCGACCAGAAGGTGTACATCGACCTCAGTTTCTTCACGATGATGCACCAGAAGCTCGGTGCCCCGGGCGACTTCGCGCAGGCCTATGTGATCGCCCACGAAATCGGTCACCACATCCAGAACGTGACCGGCACGATGAAGAAGTTGGAGCAGTTGCGCAGTCAACTGCCGCGCGACAAGCACAACGAGCTTTCCGTCAGGCTCGAACTGCAGGCCGATTGTTACGCCGGCATCTGGGCACGCGATTCGCAGCAGGCCAAGAACTGGCTCGAACACGGCGATATCGAGGAAGCGATCAACGCGGCTGCCAAGGTCGGCGACGACAACATGATGCGGCAGGCAGGCGCGCCGGTCCGAACCGAGCACTTCACGCATGGCAGTTCCAGGCAGCGTGTCCAGTGGTTCAACGCCGGATTGCGCGACGGCAGGATCGCCGCCTGCGATACCTTCTCGGGCGCCATCATCTGACTCGCCGTACCGGCGGAGCCACGAAGGCGTGTCCGTTCGTCCTGTGAATGGTGGGCCGTGTTGGACTTGAACCAACGACCAAAGGATTCAGGTTTGCGTGAGTTTCCTCACTCCCTGGACTATCTCATCACCCACGCGCGGATTTCTCCGTTCGTTAGGGTGCCGGGCGCTCGTGGGATGCTTATCGGATCGGCTCCTCGCATCCTAGTCTCTGCACCTTCTCACCTACCGGTCTTGCGACCTGCCTTCGATGAGCTTGGATCAGGATTGCCGGGTCATCGACTGACTGACGGTTTCCCTGAGTTCACCCGGTTTTTCCACTGCCGCTTACACGGCAGGGTCACCATATCGATGAGTCCTCTGCTCTGACCAACTGAGCTAACGGCCCATTCATGAGACGACTTCTCACGACATTTCTACGCGTCACGACTTCATTTCTCTATCAGTTCCTCATGCCCCTCCAGCATGCCATACGATGAAAACACGGACGAGCCAGCCGGCTCGCTGTCTGCAAAAGAACCCGCTGAATCAACCAGACGCCAGGCACGGGCCACGGATCGCGTCCGATCGATGGGACGCCTGACGGTCGATTTTCCGATGTCCGCGCGGCAAGTATAGCCAATGGGCAGTATTTCAGCGGGCACGCCGATGCGTGAGTACCATCCGACTGTCCGTTGGCATCGACCGATTCCCTGTTTTCCAGCGAGAATGCTCATCACATCACGGCAGAATCGGGCAAGCCCCTGTAATTTTCATCGGTTGGTCTCCTGCCACGCTCCGAATCGGACCCATGCACCCCCGCTTATCAGTTCTTCAATCCTGGTTCCTGTCGCCTGAACCCGACCACCTCGAACAGCGGGTGCAGTCGCTGAGTGCGCGCCTGATCCGAAATTCGGTGTCGGCGGTGGCGTTGACGGTCATCGTGACCATGCTGGCTTTCGAGAAGTTGGCGCAGCCCTGGCTGGCGGCCGGTGCTGCCATCGTGCTGTTGCTGATTCTCGTGCAGGCCTTGCTGCTTCGCAGGGTGCGCGCCGCCCAGTCGGATCGACGACGGGAGATGATGCTCACCGAGCAGCAGGTGGCCCTCCTGGTACTGGCCGTCCACGCCTATCTCGGCTGGTTGATCGCCAGTCCCGGGTCGATCGCGTTCGAGCATCAGCTGGCGCTCATCGTCGTCGGCCTGCTCGGTCCGCTCTGGCTGCTGAGTCCGCTGGGCGCGAGTCGCCTCGTCTACACGGTCGCCGCAGTGCCGCTGCTGGCCGGTGCGACCGCCGCGATGA
>JBGSTN010000531.1:0-2909 GCA_041736455.1 Burkholderiaceae bacterium
TCGATCGCACGGCGCGCGTTGAGCATCTGCTGCAACTCGAGCTGCGCAATCTGCAGGTTGCGCTGGGCGTCGGCGGTCTGGGCGAAGTAGTCGCTCTGCAGGTTCGGCATCACCTCGAGGTTGCGCAGCTTGAATTCCTTCAACGCCGACTCGGCCGCGACGAGGCGGGTCTCGTACTGGCCGATCTGCTCATCGAGAAAGTCGAGCGCCTGCCGCGTGTCCTGCGCCTGGTTGGACCGCGTGCTGTTGACGAAGATGTCGAGCGTCGACCTGACGACCGCGAGGGCCACCTCGGGAGACCGGCTGCGAAACCGCAGCGTGAAGAAGTTCTCGCGACCCGCCGGCTGGAACTCGATCGCCTTGCGCAGATCGTTGATCGTCTGCTCGCGCTCGGCGGCGGTCTCGTCCGACTTGAAGACGTCGGCCGCTTCGCCGATGCGCTCCAGATTCGCCCGGCTCAGCAAGGCCCGGGACATCATGGCCAGCTGCTGGGTCACGTCGGGTTGCACGGCCATGCCTTCCATCAGCGGCCGCAGGATCGACTGGGTATCGACATAGGCACGCGCACTGCCCTCGTATCGGCTCGGAACCACGAAGATCGCGATCGCCGCCAGCGACCCGAGCGCCAGCGCCGTGAGGAAGCCGAGATGACGATGCTTCCAGACACCCGGCAGGAAAGACAGGTAATCGCTCAGACTCGATATCATGAGCTCACCCTCAAAGCAGGCCCTCGGGGATCATGATCACGTCACCGGGCAACAGTTCGACGTCGGCCGTGACATCCCCGCCCTTGAGCAGATCCTGCAGGCGCACGCGATACTGCTTGTTGTTGTCGGTCGTGCGGATCAGCACGGCGCGATTGCCCGCCGCGAATTCGGTGATGCCGCCGACCTTGATCATCACGTCCAGCACCGTCATGCCCTGCCGAAACGGAATCGCCGCCGGTTTGACGGCCTGCCCGACCACGCGCACCTGATGTTCCGAGTTGCCGACGAACTCGGTCACGACCACCGTGACGGTCGGCTCGCGAATGAATCGGGTCAACTGTTGCTCGATTTCGCGCGCCAGCGCCTCGGGGCTCTTGCCGGCCGCCAGCATGTTCTCGATCAGCGGCGACGTGATCTTGCCGTCCGGACTGACCGGCACCGTGGCCGACAGCTCGGGATTGCGCCAGACGCTGATCTGCAACTTGTCGCCCGGCCCGATCACGTACCGGAAATTCTCCGATGTCGCTTTCGCGGGCGCGGGCGGCAAGGTCGAACACGCCGCGCCGGCAACGACGACGAGCGTGAGAAGCAAACGCTTGAACATTCTCCCTCCTGTTGTTCGACTCATTATGTTCTCGATGCCGAGCGTCCGCGCTTGCCGAAGCCGCCGACGGTCTACCGCAGGCAATTGCGGTTCGCGTCCATGTACCAGTTCACCGCGATGTCGAGGCCCTGTTGCACGGTATGGGTCGGTGCGTAGCCGAGCCGGTCGCGCGCCCTCGTGATGTCGGCCAGTGAATGCCGGATGTCGCCGGTGCGGAAGTCCCGATACTCGGGCTCGCGCGTCGCGGCCTGGGGATAGTCCGCGGCCACCCGATCGCGCAACATGTAGAAGAGTTCGTCGAGCGTCGTCTGCTGGCCGACAGCCACGTTGTAGACGTCGTGGCCGGTGCCCGGCACGGCGACGACGGCCGCGCGCAGGTTCGCCTGGACCGCGTTGTCGACATAGCAGAAGTCCCGGCTGGTCTTGCCATCCCCGAAGATGCAGATGTCCGCGCCGCTCATCAGCGCCGCCACCCATACCGGGATGACGGCCGCGTAAGGCCCGAGCGGATCCTGGCGCGCGCCGAAGACATTGAAGTAGCGCAATCCGGCACACGGCATCCGGTAGCAGCGCGCGACCACGTCGGCGAACAGTTCGTCGGCCGCCTTGGTTGCAGCATAGGGCGAGAGGGCGTTGCCGGTCACGTCTTCGACCTTGGGCAGATCGGGCGCATCACCATAGACGGAACTCGACGAAGCATAGACGAAGCGCCTCACCCCGGCATCCTTGGCCGCGACGAGCAACTTGAAGAATCCGTCGACATTCGCGGCGAACGAGAACAGCGGCTGCGCGATCGAACGCGGCACCGAACCGATCGCGGCCTGGTGCAACACGTAGTCGACACCACGCACCGCTTCGTTCATTCGCTCGACATCGCAGATGTCCGCTTCGATCATCCGGAACCGCGCCCGCGCCGCCTCGGGCAACGGATCGAGCACCGACGCGATGTTTCGCCGATGACCGGTGACGAAGTTGTCGACCGCAATCACTTCCTGCCCTGCCCGCAGCAGCGTTTCGACCAGATGCGAGCCGATGAAACCACCCGCGCCCGTCACGAGCCAGCGCGATACAGGCTTGTCGAGCTCGGACAGTATGGTTTCGACGATAGCGGTCAAGCGAGCATCCAGGTACGGCGGGTCATTCGAGGCAGCGCAGGGAGATGCAAATTTACACCGCGCGCCATGACGGCAGCGACAACGAGTGTGAACTGCGACACGAAGTGGTACCGCGGGGACGGACCGGTCGCGCAACGTCGTACGCGGTCTCGACAAGGCTCGTCGGAATCGTGATGGGCGAAACAACGAATGTCAATGTCGCCGACAACAGAGGCAGTGACGGGCGTGCGCGAGTAGTATCGATGCCTCGCATCCCGTCGAACGACCCGCGGCAGGATCTGTCCGGATACCTGTCGTCCAGTCTGCTGCCCGCCATGAGTCTCGTGCCCATTCGCATCCACCATCAGGCTCGTGAGCTGGCGGGGCTGCTGCACCAGGCCCATGCCCTGCGCGACGGCGTGAGCCGTTGCGCGGTGCTGATGCTCAATCCGCTGGGGCAGGAGGCCGTCCGCGTCCATCGCCTGCAGCGCGTGATCGCCGACC
>JBGSTN010000535.1:0-2817 GCA_041736455.1 Burkholderiaceae bacterium
CAATCCCGTGGCGCCGGTCAATTCCGTGGCGCCGGTCACTCCCGTGGCGCCGGTCAATCCTGCGGCGCGGGGCAGTCCCGTCGCGCTGGGCAATCTTGCCGCGCCGGGCAGTCTTGCGGCACCGACCGATCCCGCGGCACCGGTCGACTTCTCCGTACCGGCGAAATCGGGAACGGCCGTGGATCGGGTGCGCGAAGCGCGTCTGGCCTTCAGCAGAGGCGCCATCAGCGACGCAATCAACACTTATCAGCGTCAACTTGCGGAGCATCCGGATGACATCGACAGCCGGGGCGAACTCGGCAACGTCTACTACGCGATCGGCCGCTTCGACCAGGCCGCATTCGTCTACTACGACGTGGCTGCGAATCTGGCTTCCAAGAACGATCTGTTGCGAGCGAAATGGCTCGAACCCGCGATCCGTCGCGGCAACCCCGAGCTTGCCTACCAGCTTCGCCAACGACTCAGATTCTGAGTGACCCTCCCGGCGCGCCTCACAGGAGAGCACCATGCCCGGAACAAGAAAGCATTCGAGCGCCGAAGATGGCGATTCGAATCCCAAAACAGATCCGGAATCCGATGGATGGAGCCAGGCCGAAACGTCACGTGAAGATCGCAGGCGCACGCCCGAATACCTGAGTTATCTGGAGAAGGCGTCGAACGCGATGCGCACCATCCGGCTGATCGTCTATGCCGGCATGGCGAGTTTCATCGTTCTCGCGTTCTACGGTTTCTTCCTGATCTATCAGTTGACGACCGACGTGCATCTCGCGGTCGAACACATGCTGGTGATGACCCAGCATATGTCGTCGATGACCGAGCACATCAGCAACCTCGATGGTTCAGTGTCGGCCATGGAGAAATCGGTGAGCAAGATCGACGGTAACGTCGCGGCGATGAACCGGGAGACGAGGGAGATCGGTCATACGATCGCGCTGATGCAGGGTTCGGTCGGCAAGATGGGAAACCATGTCGGCACGATGTCTCAGGATCTCCGGCAGATTGGCGAAACGGTCTCGCTGATGCAGCATTCGGCACGAAATCTTGACCAGGCGATCGGGCCGATGATGGGCACCGTCAATCGGATGGTCCCCTTCGGCTGGCCCGGCAGCAACTATGGCGGGGCGCCGCCGTTCGCGCTACCGATGCGTTGATCGACGCGGGCGTCCGACGCCAACTGCCACCGTCGATGCTTCTTGGTGGCGCCCGATGTGACGTTACCGGCCTGTGTTTCTCGACCGGTTTCATTGATCAAAACTTTTTCAGCGGATTTGACGGGTGGCCAGCCAACCTGGTCATCCAGTACCGCCTCGTCTGCGCTTGACATTGCCTGACCACAGTGAAAGTATCCGGGGCGCGTCACCGACGCCGTCAGATAAAAAATCTGGAGACAAGACAATGTTTCGATCAACGAACCTCGTGGCCGGGTTGCTCGCCGGCTGCGCACTGCTCATCGGCAACGGCGCTGCTGCGGCCGATGCCTTCCGGATCGGCTGGCTGTCATCGCTGACCGGGCCGTTGTCGTCCGCGGCGATTGCCGAGAATCAGGGTGTGCAACTGGCCGTCGAGGAGATCAATGCTGCCGGCGGTATCCTCGGTCGCAAGATCGAATTGTTGACCCGCGATACCGCAGGTGATCCGACCAAGGCCGTCAATTTTGCGCAGCAACTCGCGCAGAGCGACAAGGTCGATTTCGTGATCGGCCCGGTCAATTCGGGTGAGGGGCTGGCCGCCACCCCGATCCTTGCGAAGGCCGGCGTGCCGAATCTGGTCATCGGTGCGGTCGACCAGCTGACCGATCCCAAGAAGTACCCGCGCGCATTCCGCGTGATCAATACCAATTTTCAGTGGATCGACACGGCCAACCGCTATGCGCTCGAGACGCTCAAGCGCCGGAAGGTGGCGGTGATCGGCGATACGACCGGCTATGGCACATCGAGTGCGAAGACCGCTGAAGAGTTGCTCGTGAAGGCTGGCGTCACGCCGGTGTACAAGACGTTGCTCGATCCGAACAAGACCGATCTGGCCGACGAGATGCAGAAGGCGCGTGCCGCCGGTGCCGACGTGTTGATGCCGTGGTCGGCGGCGACCGGCCTGCTGGGCCGCCTGCTCAATGCTCGTGGCGACATGGGCTGGGACGTTCCTGTCGTCGGTCACCCGGCGATCATGGCCGCGCAGATCAAGGCCCTGCTGAACAAGCCCGAGTACTGGGAAAACGCCTATGCGGCCGGCTACGCCAGCACGACCTACGACGACGCGGGCAAGTTGCCGCCGCGCACCCAGGCACTGCTCGACAAGGTTCGCAAGAGTACGGGCAGCGACGAAGTCAACGTGCTCTTCTGGTGGATCGCGATGGGATACGACACCGTCAAGATCATCGAGCATGCCGTCACCAAGGCGGGTTCGACGGATCCGGCCGCGATCCAGAAAGCGCTCGAGAACACGACTCGCTTCGAAGGGGTGTATGCCGTCTACGGTTGGGGACCGGACAAGCGCAACGGCTTTCCGGACGACAACATGGCGATGAACAGCGCAAGTACGTTCAAGAACGGCAGCTTCAAGGCGGCAGCGCGCTGAGATGTGGTCCGTCGTCGTTTCTGGACTGGCCACCGGCGCGTTGTTCGCGGCGACCGCGCTGGTCTACAACGTGATGTTCTCCACCTCGAAGGTGCTGTCGGTGACGACAGGTCACATCGCGATGCTCGGCGGCGTGTTCGGGGCATGGTTCATCACCGGACTCGGCTGGCCGTGGTTCGTGGCGCTCGTCGGCGCGATCGTCATCGGCGCCTGCTTCGGGTGGCTGACCGACGTGCTCGCGAT
>JBGSTN010000542.1:0-1660 GCA_041736455.1 Burkholderiaceae bacterium
GTCGCGAGATCGGCCTTGAGGCCGGCCAGCGCGCCGGTGGTCACGCCGCCGATCATCGCCGCCTTGCCTTCGCTGACTTTGCTGGTCACCGCGAAGTGGGTGTCGACCCGTGTCATGACTTCGCTGGTCGCCGATCCGGCGAGTCCGTGCAACGAGATCAGGGCGTCGGTATCCGCGCGTTCGCGTAGCTCCCAGCGCTTGGCCAGATCGACCATCGCCCGGTCGCGCGTCGTCGCGCCGTTGCTGCCCGCCAGACCGAGCGTCGCACCGATGCCTCGCAGGTGTCCGGCAATGCTCGCGTTCGGAATCGACTCCTGGTCGAGGGCAGCACGGGCGATGCCGGCGGCGAGGATGGTCGTGGACTGCTTGAAAGCCGCCTCGCGTTGGGCGATCCACGCCTTCAACAGCCGATCATAGGCACTGTGCTGGAAGTCGGGCAGGAGCGGACCGATCGCACTGAGCAACACGCGCTCCTGAACCCAGCATCGCGCGAACGCGTCGAGTGCGAGCACCCGTTTGACCTGGGGGAACTGCGCGAGATGATCACGCCAGATGCCGATCTCGGCCTGCTCGGCTTCGTTCGGCCGTGGCGGCCCCATCTGGTTCAGCAACACGATGACTGGCTTGCCTGTCCAGGCCATCACCCACATCTCGGGCTCGACATAGCCCGCCGCCTCGGGATCTTCCGAGGCATTGACGAGATAGAGCACCAGATCCGCATAGTCGCGCACATTGCGTAGCGCCTGCTGGCTCGAGAACAGCGGGCGGTCGCGCAGACGGTCCCAGATCTGGCTGACGATCCAGTTCAGAGGCGAATCGGATTCACCGAGGCGGCGTGCGAGTCGTACGCTGTCGCCGAACCCGGGCGTATCCCAGAGCAGCAGCACGTCGTCCTGGTCGGTACGGATCATCTCGTACGCCTCGGCCGTTTCGGTGACGTGCGACTCGTCGCGCACGATGCCCACGTCGCGGTTCAGCAGGGTGCGAGCGAGTGTCGTCTTGCCGGCATTGGTGTGCGAAACAAGACTAAGCGAGATCTGCATTGTTGCGGGTCAGGGTTGAGAGGTCGCGTGGGACCGAGCCGCGGTTTCCGGTGAACGCGGTTGCGGTATTCGCCTGCGCGTCGGTCTTCAGGCGACTCAGTGCTTCACGCAGCGCCGCCGTGTTGCCGTCGTTGCCTTCCGAGGTCAGCGTGACGAAGACCGGATGACAGCCTACCGTGCCGAGTGCCTTGCGCCACGCTGCGCGGCGTTGCTCGAGACGATCGGTCTGTCCGGTGAAGCGTGCCTTGAACGCGGCCTCGTCGACCAGCACCAGCATCTGCGTTGCGCCGGGAAGTTGCTTCAGCAGAGTCGATACGAAGGTGCCGTGGTTCTCCGCTTCGGGAGTCGCCGTCAGCGGGAACACGATCGCGACCATCGTCGCCACGCCTGCCGCAGCGCCGGTCGGATAACGATAGTCGTCTTCACTGCCGAACGGCACATGGGCCTGGATGGCGACGTTCGTGTCGCGGCCGTACACGGTCTTCAGGCATTGCTGCAGACTTTCCGACGCACGGTCGGCGATGCGAACGCTGTAGGGCACGACGGCGACGCGTGCCGACTCGCCGCGCAGCATCCGCGCCAGCCCGTCGAAGTAGGGTTCGTCGAAGTCGAGCGGC
>JBGSTN010000577.1:0-2397 GCA_041736455.1 Burkholderiaceae bacterium
GCGGCGCGCAACCGCCGACGCGCCGGTCGTGAGCGCACCGCCGCCCATCGGAGGGCCGTCTCCGGTCTCGAAAGCCCCCGCGTACCATCCGTTGCACAATCCAGCTTCCTCGTTTTATTCATATCCAAAGGCTGGAGAAATGACTGATCGCAACCCCGAAAACATGGCCGCCGAAAACCAACCATTCCGTACGTGGATGTGTCTGATCTGCGGCTGGATATACGACGAAGCAGAAGGCAACGCGGAAGAGGGCTTTGCACCGGGAACGCGCTGGGAAGATATTCCGATGAACTGGACCTGTCCCGAATGCGGCGCGCGCAAGGACGATTTCGAAATGGTGGAAATCTAGAATGAGTTCGCAGACGGATCTGACTGGTGTCAAGGTGATGGTGATCGACGACAGCAACACGATTCGTCGCAGCGCCGAGATATTCCTCGGCAAGGCAGGCGCCACCGTGCTGCTTGCCGAAGATGGCTTCGACGCACTGGCACGAATCGCCGACCATCAACCTGATCTGATCTTCTGCGACATCCTCATGCCGCGCCTGGATGGCTATCAGACGTGCGCGATGATCAAGAAAAGCCCCCGATTCAGCAGCATTCCGGTGGTGATGTTGTCTAGCAAGGACGGGCTGTTCGACCGTGCGCGGGGCCGGCTCGTCGGTTCCGAGCGCTACCTGACCAAGCCTTTCACCAAAGACAGTCTGCTCCAGACCGTGGCGGAGCTTACCCGCCCGGTCGCCGAAGTTTGAGTCAACCCGAGGCAATCACCGTGCAGCAGCAACAGGTTTCACGAAAAGTTCTGGTGGTCGACGACTCGCCGACCGAACGGTTCTTCATCGCCGACCTGCTCAGCAAGCAAGGTTACGTGGTGATCACGGCTGCCAACGGGGAAGAGGCGGTGCGCATGGCGCGACAGGAACGTCCTGCGGTCGTCGTCATGGATGTCGTGATGCCGGGTCTGAGCGGTTTCCAGGTCACACGGGCGCTTTCGCGCGATCCTCTCACGAGTGAGATTCCGGTCATCATCGTGAGCAGCAAGGACGCCGAGACGGATCGCATCTGGGGATTGCGCCAGGGCGCACGCGAATATCTGATCAAGCCGATACGGCCGGAAGAACTGGTGGCACGAGTCGCCGATCTCGTGATGCCGACAGGGGTTCCAACATGACCAGCAGCAAGCATTCGACGTCGGCGACGCCGATCAGCCCGGACGAACCGGCGTCACGTCTTGGCATCGCCATCGGCGAGGATCACTGGCTGATCGATCTGGCCGAAGCCGGGGAGATCCTCCCGATGCCCGAAACGGTAACGCCCGTGCCCGGGACCCGCAAGTGGTTCCATGGACTGACCAATCTGCGCGGATCGCTGTTCGGTGTGACCGATCTGGCGGCTTTCCTCGGTCGCTCGTTGCCGGTCTACGGCAAGGAAGCACGGCTGCTCGCCTTCAGCGAAAAGTTGCACGTCAACGCCGCGATCCTGGTCAGTCGCATGATGGGTCTGCAGAACATGGCGACGATGAAGCATGACGCGGCGACGCCCGACCAGGGCTGGATGGGCCGTACCTTCATCGATGCAAGCGGCGTCCGCTGGCGTGAACTGCACCTGTCGCGCTTGTGTCGCGATCGTGAGTTCCTGGCGATCGCGCGTTGATTCCGAACGCGGCCAGCCCCACGAAGAAAGCGACCAGAAACGGAACCGCCATGTCCTACGCCTCCGACCTCGTCACGCCGCCCGACCGCACCGGCGCATCGCGCGTCGCGTCGCTGGAGCGCAGCACGAAGATGACGGGCAGACCGAACGACGAATCGAGCACCGGGAACGATCACGAGACGGACAGCGCGGCGAAGAAGGCGAACCGGGCTGCGATGCTGCGAGTCTCCAGTGCGCGCCAGGGCAGGACGGCCCAGACCGACCCATCGAGTGCTCCGGTGCCGCCCGGGGCGGCATTGGCCAAGGCGGAAAGTCGCCTGCGCATCCTGATCATCGCTGCCACGGTCCTGCTCGTCGCGAGCGTATTGGTCTTCTGGCTGTATCTCAACAACGTGGCGTCGCTTACGCGGCTCGCCTTGATGGTCGGTGAAGCGGCCACCCAGTCCGAGCGACTCGGATCGGCGAGCCAGGCGGCCTTGCGCGGCAATGTCGAGGGTTTCGTCGGTCTCGGCGCGGTGACGAAGCATCTCAGCGACTCGGTTTCCGAACTGGCGCAGCCCGATGCCTTCGACCTGACCGACGAGCAGACGGCCGCAGCGATGCAACTGCTGGCCACGCGATGGCGCGTTGCCGAGAAGGCCGCACAGGCCGTTCTCGCCGGTCAGGAGCTGCTTGCCAGCAACCGCGCAGCGCGCGAAGGGATCATGGCTGCGGCAGACACGATGCTCGGTGCGGTGAACACGA
>JBGSTN010000585.1:0-3718 GCA_041736455.1 Burkholderiaceae bacterium
TCGATCGATCCGTTGCCGGTGCTGGGCTCGCTCGCCGGCCGGCGCCCGACCGGTGACGACGAATCGCTCGAATCAATTCTCGAGCAGGCGCAACAGGACAACGCCGAGGTCCCGGCTTCGGCAGACAGATCCGCCGACGACGGCACTGGGGTCGACGCTCACGCCGTCAGGACCACCGAATGAAACGTAAACCCACCACGCGCTTCCTGTTGACATTCGGCCTGGTCTCGCTGGTCGCCAGCTCGATGCTGATCATCGTGTTCCTGGGCATCTTGCCCGACCGGACGCGGCTCGAACGCGAGAGCCGGTTGGCGGTTGCGGAATTGCTGGCGGCAGGCAGCATGACATCGCTGGCGCAGGGCGATACCGAGGGAATCGGCCAGATGCTGGCGTTCGCGATCGAACGCCAGCAGGGTCTGCTATCGGCGGCGCTAAAGCAGACCGACGGCACGATCGTCGCTCATGCCGGCGATCACGACGGTCATTGGCGCGACGTGCCCGACAACCGCTCGACCGAGACGCATGTCGTGGTGCCGCTTTACAGCGCCGGTCAGCCGTGGGGACGCGCGGAACTCGCGTTCACACCGATCAACGCAGCGGGTTGGACCGGCTTCGTCCACGAGGACCGTTTTCAGGCCGTTCTTTCGGTGTGTGCGTTGTGTTTCGTCGGATTCTATTTCTACCTCGGCCGCATGCTGCGTCATCTCGACCCTTCGCGCGCGGTTCCCGCACGGGTACGAAGTGCTCTCGACACGCTCGCCGAGAGCCTGTTGCTCATCGATGCCCTTGACCACGTCGTCCTGGTCAACCAGTCATTCGCGACGCTGGTCGGCACGGCCAGTGACAAACTGCTGGGCGTGCAAAGCAGCGACTTCGAATGGCTGGACCGCCGAGACATGCCGATTCCGAGCGAACGCCTTCCTTGGGCGCTCACGCTGGCGAACGGCGTCATCGTCCGCAACGTCCCGATCGCGCTCGTCGACGGGACAGGGGTTCGCCGCTCGTTCCTTGCCAACTGCGCGCCGATCCTGGGCGGCTCGAACATCGTCAATGGCGTGCTGATCAGTCTCGATGACGTGACCGAACTCGAGCGGAAGGAAGTTGCCCTGCGCGCGGCAACAGAACATGCTGAGCAGGCCAATCGAGCCAAGAGCGAATTCCTCGCCAACATGAGCCACGAAATCCGCACCCCGATGAACGCGATTCTCGGTTTCGCGGAACTGATGCGCCGAGGCCAGGCTCGTAACACGACGCAGGACGCGCGCTATCTGGACACGATCCATCGCAATGGAAGACACCTTCTCGATCTGATCAATGACATCCTCGATCTGTCGAAGGTCGAAGCAGGCGAACTGCAGGTTGAGACGTGCGCCTGCGAACCCCATGAAGTGATCCATGACGTGATCGACATCCTGTCGGTGCGTGCCGAGGAAAAAGGAATCGGTCTTCGTTTCGAGGTCTCGTCGAACGTGCCCCGGTACATACGAACGGATCCCGGACGCCTGCGCCAGATCATCACGAACCTGGTCGGCAACGCGATCAAGTTCACGCCATCGGGTGAGATCGTCATCCGCGAACACTTCGCGAAGGATAGCTTTCCGCCACGACTGAGAATCTCCGTCAGCGATCCCGGCATCGGTATTGCCGCGGACAAGCTCACCGCGATCTTCGAGCCATTCACCCAGGCCGAGAGTTCCACCACCCGGCGCTTCGGAGGCACGGGTCTCGGCCTGACGATCAGCCGACGTTTCGCACGGGCACTGGGCGGCGATATCGCCGTCTCCAGTGAACCCGGGCACGGCAGTGACTTCACGATCGACCTGCCGGCGGTGGGCGATCAAGGCGCGCGTCACGCGCTGCCGATGATCACCGGTGCCCAGGCGATGAGCCACACCCGAGCCGCGATCGTCGACGTATCCGACCGTTGGCATTTCGAGCGTGGCCGCGTCCTGATCGTCGATGACTCACCGGAAAATCGTCAACTGGTCAACGTCGTGCTGACCGATGCGGGACTCGAAGTGACCGAGGCAGGAAATGGCGCCGAGGCGATCGAACGGATGGAACAGTCGAGTTTCGACGTGGTCCTGCTGGACATGCAGATGCCGGTGATGGATGGCTACGAGGCCACCAGACGGCTGCGTGCCGCTGGCGTCACCACGACGATCATCGCGTTCACGGCCCACGCGCTCGCAGGCTTCGAGAGGGACATCGAGGCAGCGGGTTGCGATGGGTACTTGACCAAACCGATCGACATCGACGCAATGCTCGAGCGACTCGCTGGTCTGATCGGTGCACGACCGGATCGATCACCTTCCGATTCGACCGGCGCTCCGATCACCGACGGCGCTTCGATATCGGCATCTCGCACTGACTCGGCACCGGCCGCGGGATGGAAGACGGCGTCTACCGGTCTCGTCCATGGTGACTACGCAGGGGGATCGGATTCTGCTCCGATCGTCTCGCGTCTGGCCAACCAGCCGCGTCTGCATCGGGTCATTCACGGGTTCATCTCGAGCCTGACGGCACGGTTGGCCCAGATGCAGGTCGAACTGGACACCCACCGACTCGATGCGCTGTCGCAATCGGCGCACTGGCTCAAGGGCTCGGCGGGGTCGGTCGGATTCGACGCTTTCACCGATCTCGCACGCGAGCTTGAACGTTGCACGGCAGACAATGACCATGACGGCGCGAAGAACGCGTTCGCGATGATCATGCAATTGGCGACACGCATCCAGCGACCGACGCTGGATGACGCAGAAGTGGCCACTAGCGAGACCCGGACAAGAACATCCGTCGCACTGTCACGGAGTGAAGCATGAACCAGTATCCCCACGCATACGACGCCGGGTCCGGCGTCGACCGGATCGAACGCACGCTGATGGCCCGCGCTCGCGTGATGATGGTCGATGACGAGCCGATCCTCATCGAGCTGGTTCGTGTCTTTCTCGAACAGGCCGGCTACCAGGATTTCATCGGCATCAGCGACCCGACGCTGGCATTGCTGACACTGCAGGATCACCAGCCCGACGTGCTGCTGCTCGATCTGATGATGCCCGACATCAGTGGCTTCGACATCCTGCGCGCGATCAAGACGGACCCCGAGCGCCGCATGCTGCCCGTGATCGTCATGACTTCGGCGAGCGATGCCGCGACCAAGCTGCGTGTGCTGGAGATGGGTGCCACCGATTTTCTTGCCAAGCCGGTCGATCCGAGTGAACTCGTGTTGCGACTGCGCAATACCCTCGCCTTCAAGGCGCATCGCGATCGCCTCTCCTATTTCGACTGGCTGACCAACCTGCCCAATCGGCGTCTATTCATGAGTCAACTCGGCTCGGCACTAAGGCGACGCGCACGGCGCGAAAAGATCTGCGGTGTGATGTGGATCGAGATCGGCGGCATCAAGAAGATCAACGAGACGCTCGGGCAACGTGCCGGAGATCGTGTCGTGCAGGAGATCGCGCAGCGCCTTCAGAACAGCGCCAGCAGGATCGACGCCGAGCCATTCCAGTCGCAGGCAGGCAACGTCAATTCGATCGCCCGCGTCGCCGGAGACGAGTTCGCTGTCCTGTTGCCTGGGCTGGCACGCGTCGAACAGGCCGGGGAACTCGCGCGGCGGCTGATCAACATCCTTCGCCGGCCCATCATCATCGACGATCACGAACTCCATGTGACGGTCTCGATCGGCATCGCCGCGAGCCCGGCCGATGGCGTCGATGCG
>JBGSTN010000676.1:0-4048 GCA_041736455.1 Burkholderiaceae bacterium
CGTCGTCGCCCGCCGGGTGGACGTCTCGCGTGCCGCCGATATCGACGCGTTGCACGCCGACTGCATCAGTGCGTTCGGCGCGCCGCACCTGCTGTTCAACAATGCAGGTGTCGGCGCAGGCGGGCTGATCTGGGAGAACACCGCGAAAGACTGGGAGTGGGTGCTCGGTGTCAATGTGTGGGGCGTGATCCATGGCGTAAGGACTTTCGTGCCCGGCATGATCGCTCATGGGCAGCCGGCCCATGTCGTGAACACCGCGTCGGTCGCGGGCCTGTTGAATCCGCCGAACATGGGTGTCTACAACGTCAGCAAGCATGCCGTTGTCTCACTGTCGGAGACCCTGTATCACGATCTCAGGATGATCGAATCGCGGGTAGGCGCGAGTGTGCTCTGCCCGGCTTTCGTGCCGACCGGCATCGCGGACTCCGAACGCAACCGGCCGCGCGAACTGGCGTCGGACGGGCCGCTCACGGCATCGATGAAAGCGGAAAAGGAAAAAACGAGCAAGGCCGTCGGATCGGGTCGCCTGTCGGCGGCGCAGGTCGCAGACATCGCGTTCCAGGCCGTTGCCGAAGACCGCTTCTACATCCTCACCCATCAGAACATCATGCCGTCGGTGCGGCTGCGCTGCGAAGATGTCTCGCTCGCACGCAATCCTACCGATCCTTACTCGCTTCGACGCGACGTCGCGCCGGAGTTACCTGCGACTTGAGCATGTGGATGACGGATCGAACGAAGCCATCGGTCGTATCGGGCCAGTATGCGAGTCTGGCGAGCGGCCTGAAGATGCACTATGCGAGCGCGGGTGAGCGGGGCCGTCCGCTGGTGATCTTCCTGCATGGTTTTCCACAGGCGTGGTTCGCCTGGGAGGCTTTGTTGCCCAGGCACGCCCACACTCACTATTGCGTGGCGCCCGACATGCGAGGATTCAATTTGTCGGACAAGCCGAAGGCGATTGCCGACTATCGAATCGATCGGTTGACGCGAGACATGGTCGAGTTCGTTGCTGCGCTCGGCTACGAGCAGGCGATCTTCGTTGCGCACGACTGGGGTGGCGCAGTGGCGTATTCGACGGCGATCGCCTCGCCGACACTGATGACGCGGTTGATGATCATCAACGCGCCCCATCCGGTTCCCTTCGCGCGGGCGCTTGCCAGTGATGCTGCGCAGCAGAGAGCGAGCGCGTACATGAACCGGCTGCGCATGCCGGGTGTCGAGGAGTCGCTCCTGGCCGACGATTGCGCTGCCTTGCTGAAGATGTTTCGTTCGCCCAACGACGGCTGGTTGACGCCGGCTGTCGCTGCGCGCTACCAGGCTGCCTGGCAGCAACCCGGTGCGTTGACCGGAGCGCTCAACTACTACCGGGCGTCGCCGCTCTATCCGCCTATCGGGGATGACGCGGGAGCGGCCGGTATTTCGCTGGTTGCGTCGGAATTCGTCGTCAAGGTCCCGACAACGATCCTTTGGGGACTCGCCGATTCGGCCCTGCTGCCCGTTCTGCTGGATGGTCTGGATTCGTTGATTCCGGACTTGTGTTTCGTGAGGATGCCTGGAGCGAGCCATTGGCTGATTCACGAACAGCCTGATGCCGTGAATGCCGAAATCGATCGCTTCATTGGCTGAGACGGGCGTGGTGCGTTGACGTGGCGTCGGGGTTACTCGCCTCGATGCGCTCGCATCGAGATTCTCGCCTGAAGATTCTCGCCTAAAGATTCTCGATCGCGTGCCGATAACAGGCTCGAGGAGGTGTCCGACATGAATTTCACCATTGGCCTGTCCGGGATGAACGCCGCGTCCCGCCGCATCGATGCGGCAGCGGCGGAAATTTCGCGAGCGGCGATTCCGTCGATCCCTCAGGTGTCGGCCGATCAACAGATACCGATCGCGCCGTCCGCCATTCCGCAGGCCGTTCGCGCCGCGGTGCCCGAGCCCGATCTCGCCGGTGCGATGATCGAGCAGATCGCTGCGAGTGCGCTGTTCCTGGCGAATGTCCAGATGATCCGCCGGACCGACGAGAACCTCGAATCCTTGCTCCGAAACACTTGAAGTCGCGTCTGCAGGCGATGATCCGGCGATCCGAGAGACGCGCGGTTCGTTCATCGCGTTCGCGATCGGCTGAAGTGACCGATGTCGATCCGGCACGGATTCGCCTGCCGGCTCCGGACTGATCCCATCCGGTGCACCGTGTTTGCCTGCTTGTAAAATGGGGTTGCCCGCGAGGCCGAAGTTGTTGCTTTTCCCATGCCGCGTTCGATCGGTCGTTACTCGATCGGCTACCCTCGCGAATCAAACCTTCGCATGCCGCGATCCGTGCTTCGGTCTCCGGTGCGCGAAGCAGGTTGCGGTACGTGCCCAGAGTAGAAGCGCAATCGGGAGCATTGCCATGTCTGGATCAGTTGATCGTTCGGAATCACTTTCGTTGTCACGTCGCGCCCTGCTGCGCGCAGGAATCGGAGGCACAGCGCTTGTCGTCGCACCGGCATGGCGGACGGCCGCTTTTCTGTTCGTGCCATCCATTGCGATGGCCGGCGGCCTCGATGCCATCAGCGCAGGCGACGCCGGCAGTGCGTTGAAGCTGGCGCTCGAGAAGGGCTCGGCGGCAGCGATCGGCAAGCTGGGTCAGGCAGGCGGATTCCAGAACAATCCGAAGGTGCGCATTCCATTGCCGGATACGCTTCGCAAGAGCGAGAAGCTGCTGCGCTCACTTGGCAAGGGGGATGACCTGGATGCGCTGCAGACCGCGATGAATGTCGCGGCCGAGAAAGCGGTGCCGGGCGCTCGCAAGTTGATGAGCGATGCCGTCAAATCGATGTCTGTCACCGATGCGAAGAAGATCCTCAGCGGCCCCGACGATTCGGTGACGCAGTTTTTCCGCTCCAAGACCTCGGCTCCACTCGGGAACCAGTTCCTGCCGATCGTCAGCGAACAGGTCAGCAAGTTGGGTATTGCCAAGCAATACAACTCGCTGGCCAGTGGCGGATCCAAACTCGGACTTTTGAAAGGCGATGCGACATCGATCGAATCGTTCGTCACGGCCAAGGCGCTCGACGGACTCTATGCAATGGTGGGCGACGAGGAGCGTGCGTTGCGCGCCAACCCGTTGCAGGCCGGCTCGGATCTGCTCGGGCGCGTTTTCGGCGCGATGAAATAGCGCTAGGCCATCATTCGCGCCCGACGCGCCCGACGCGAACGAAGTGCTCGACGTGCCGGCCCCCGACTCCGCCGATGACGAATTCGCACAGCGGATGGCCGGCGCCCAGCGCGGCAAGTGCCGCCAGAAGGCGAAGCGCGACTTCACCATCGGTGCACTGGTAATGTTCGAGCCAGGTGTCGTCCGGCGCATCGGTCGTCTGCAGTTCGACACGGCGCGACCACGTCGCGCGGCAACCGGAATCGTCGGCGAGCGCGGGGACGTTCGTGTCCAGGCAATGCATCACCGCGTTCCGCGCGTTCCGCGCAGCCTTGAAATAGACGAACACATCTTCGGCATGCGGCTCAGCCATGCCGCTCCTCAAAGATTGCGCGGTCGTTCGAAGCGTTCGGCCACCGGAATCTCGTAGGGAAGGGAGGCCACGTCGACAGGCTGTCCACCCAGTGTGAGCGTGCCCGCCAGCGCCTCGACGCGGCTCTCGAACAGCACGGCGAATTCACCGGAACGTCCGACGGGCTCGCCCGGTCCGCTCAGCACGACGATACCGGCAGGCTGCGCTTCGTGATCGGACAATTCGTCGCCCGCGCGCGCCGCCTGATGCGTCCAGCCCAGCGAGAGACGACGCTTGAGCTTGCCCAGATACTGCGTGCGCGCGACGACTTCCTGACCCGTGTAGCAGCCCTTCTTGAAGTCCACGCCGCCGATCAGTTCAAGATTCACCATCTGCGGCACGAACTGGTCGACCGTCGGGGCCTCGATGACAGGAACGCCGCTGCTCACCTCGAGCCAGCGCCAGGTGTCCGCGTCCAGCGGCGACACGCCGGAAGGCGCCGTGCCGGCCAACATGGCGCGTGACACACCCTGGGCATCGGGCAGGCGGATCGCCGTGCCGGCTTC
>JBGSTN010000694.1:0-6016 GCA_041736455.1 Burkholderiaceae bacterium
CAGCACGCCGCCCGTCCGCGAAACAGCGATCTCGAACTCACCGCCCACTGCGACTGCGCGCTCGCGCATTCCGCTCAGGCCGAAGCCCTCGTGCCCGGCACGGGCCGCCATACCGCCGCCGTTGTCTTCGACCTGCAGGACGAGCATTTCATCGACCTGGCGCAGGTTGACGTTGATCAGGCCTGCGCCCGAATGGCGCACCGCGTTGGTGACAGCTTCCTGGGCGATGCGAAACGCTGCCGTCGCAACCAGCGTCGGCAGCGCGTCCATGGCGGGACCCAGCCTCAGCACGAATTGCTTCTCCGGATGCTTGATGCGCCAGTCACTGAGCAGATCGGTCAATGCATCGCCCAGGCCGAACTGGTCCAGCGATACCGGTCGCAGTCGCGTGAGCATGTCGCGAACCGCCGCATGAATGCGATCCGCTGATTCGACCACCAGCCGCGCAGCCTGCGCGAGGGCCGGATCGCGATCGCCGATCCGACGTGCCATCGACACACCCATGCTCTTGATCGCTGTCACATGCTGGCCAAGTTCGTCGTGCAGTTCATGCGCGAGTACCTTGTGCTCGTGTTCGATGCGTTCATGCATGGCGCGGGTAAGTTCTCGGCTGCGTGCCAGATCTGCTGCCGTCTGCGCCGCCTGCTCGCGCATCGCAATATTCTCGACCACGCTGTCGACCATCGCATTGAAGGTTTGACCGACTGCATTCGCTTCGACACCTCTCAGCGACGGCAGGCGCGTATGCAGATCGCCCTCCTGCACCGAGCGCAACGCCGACACGACGCGGGAAAATGGCGCCATCGAACGGCCGACCAGCAGGTAGACCAGCAGGTTGAGCAACACGAAACCACCGCCGATGATCCCGACCATCACCTGCAGGTCGTCCCAGCCATCGAGCGTCGCCCGCGACGCGTCCGGCCGGATGAACAGTTGTCCGTCGACCAGATCGAAGGACCTTTCGGAACTCATCGGCTCGACAAGCTGCGCAAACCACGCCGGCGCTTCCCGCCCGCTCTTGTATTCGCTGGGCGGGGAGCGATAGAGTTCGCGGCCGCGGTTGTCGATCAGAATGATGTCGTTGGCACGCACACGGCCCAGTTGTGTCAGAAACCGGAGCATCGCCTGCGTGCCGCCGGCGTTGAATTCGCTGGCCACCCGTGACAGGATCCGCGTCGCGACCAGGGCCGATGCTTCGATCTCTTCGTGGATGCCGTTGCGGGTCGTGCGCACCTGCTGCCAGACCAGGCTTGCAGCCAACAGACTGATGATCAATGTCAGCATCAGATTGATTTTCAAGCGCAGACTCATGGCTGGATTCCATCGCCCGGCCAGTGCCGGAAATCGCTGCTGG
Source organism: Burkholderiaceae bacterium (assembly GCA_041736455.1). Classification (GTDB taxonomy): domain Bacteria; phylum Pseudomonadota; class Gammaproteobacteria; order Burkholderiales; family Burkholderiaceae_E; genus JAUIAI01. Next base: position 1,355 of record JBGSTN010000694.1, read on the forward strand.
CGGCGAAGCAGTTCGTTGCGCCGATCAGCGCAGCCAGCATCGCCGGGTCGTAGGGGTCGTGCGCCGACTCCGCAAGCAATCGCAGTCGACTGCCCGGCATGCGACGGGCCAGTGTCCAGGCATTGATCGGGCGGCAGACCTGATCGAGCCGGCCATGGACGATGGCCACTGGCAACCCGGCCGCCCTGTCGGCCGCCGCGAGCACGCCGGATTCGTCGAGATCACAGAATCGTTGCAGATAGCTGGCCTGCAGCCGGTACTTGAGCACGCTCGGCAACGAGACCGGGAGGAAGCGCGCAGCAGGCACGGGCGTCTTGCCCGGTGCCGACAACGTGGCTTCCCAGGCCAGCCAATGTGCGGTTGCAGCCTGGGCGACCGATGAATCGGCCGCTTCCAGCGCCCGGACGTACCCGGTCAGAATGGATTCGAAATCGTCCCCGCCGACATGTCCGGCGAAACGCGACCAGGCATCCGGCGCCAGCACTCCAGCCTGCCGGAAGAACCAGTCCATGTCGGCATGGCCGGTCAGGAAGATGCCTCGCAGGACGAGACCGAGGCATGCGGTTCGATGCTCACCGGCGTACGCCAGCGCCAGCGCAGAGCCCCAGGAACCGCCGAAGACCAGCCACTGGTCGATGGCCAGATGACCGCGCAGGCGCTCGATGTCGGCAACCAGTCGCGACGTCTGCGTGCCATCGCGCAGGCCCATGGGGCGACTGCGCCCGCTGCCGCGCTGATCGAAGAGGCAGATCCGGTATCTGACCGGATCGAAGAACCGGCGATGCCGCGCACTGCACCCGCTCGCAGGTCCGCCATGCAGGAACAGAACGGGCATGCCGGCGGGATTGCCGCATTGCTCGAAATAGATTTCATGGCCGTCGCCGACGGGCAGGAAACCGGTCGCGAACGGCTCGATCTCCGGAAAAAGACCGGCGGCGCTCATTGAAACGGGGTCGTCAGGCATCGCTAACCTTGAAATCGCCAGGAGTTCGCGGCCCCGGGTCTTTCCCGTCCGGAACACATGAGGCCAGCATCATGATAATCATGAGTACTGATTCATGAGTCGCTCTAGGACAGACCGATGGACTGCGAGCATTATCGTCAGGGAAGCGTCCAGGCCGATTTCCGGTGGACGTTGACCAGAACCTACAGGAGATTATTCATGAAATGGCAAACCCCCACCGCCACTGACTTCCGGTTCGGCTTCGAAATCACGATGTATATCGCCAGCCGCTGATCTGCACTGGCGCCGTCGACGGCCCGCAAGGGCTCTCGACGGCCTGGTCGCTGCGAAGAAGAGCCGGATCTCGATCCGGCTTTTTTTTCTCGTGAGCTCGGCGCGATGCCCGGACTCTGTTCGATACAAGGAGGAGACGCTTGAAACTGCGCGTGCTCGGATCGTCCGCAGGTGGCGGCTTTCCGCAGTGGAACTGCAATTGTGCGATGTGCAGCGGCTTGCGCAGCGGCCGTATCAACGCCCTGCCGCGAACCCAGTCTTCGATCGCGGTGAGCAGCGACGACCTGAACTGGGTTCTGTTCAACGCGTCGCCGGACATCCTGCAGCAACTGAAGGCCAATCCGTGCCTGCAACCGGGCCGCAGCCTGCGCGACACCGGGATCTCGGCGGTCGTGCTGATGGATGCGCAGATCGACCATACGACGGGTCTGCTGATGTTGCGTGAACACCGGCAGCCTCTGCCGATCTGGTGTACCGCGCCGGTTCGTGAAGATCTCAGCACCGGCAACCCGCTCTTTGGTGTGCTGGCCCATTACTGCAAGGTCGACTGGCATGAAATCACCCCGGGCTGCGGTCCTGTCGATCTGCCGGGTGCGAATGGCATCCGATTCGAACCGCTGGCTCTGCTGAGCAATGCGCCGCCCTATTCCCCTCACCGCGACCATCCGGTGACAGGCGACACGATCGGCATGCTGATGACGGATGCCGCAAGCGGTCGAAAAGCCTTCTATGCCCCGGGACTGGGTGAAATGGAGGCCCATGTCTGGGATGCGATGAACCAGGCCGATCTGGTGCTGGTCGATGGCACCTTGTGGACCGACGATGAAATGATCCGGATCGGCGCTTCGACGAAGACCGGCCTTGCGATGGGACATCTGGCCCAGAGCGGCGCCGGCGGCATGATCGAGTGGCTCGACAAGCTTCCTTCGGCAACCCGCAAGGTGCTGATCCACATCAACAACACGAATCCGATCCTCGACGAGGATTCCGCCGAGCGCAGGACGCTGGTCGATCACGGGATCGAAGTCTCGTTCGACGGCATGGAACTGGAGATCTGAATGAGCAATGCGCACCAGACGCCCTGGCCACGCGAAGAATTCGAAGCACGCTTGCGGGAACAGGGCAAGGCCTACCACATCCACCACCCGTTCAATGTGATGCTCAACACGGGCAAGGCGAGCCGCGAGCAGATCCGCGGCTGGGTCGCGAATCGCTTCTACTACCAGATCGCGATTCCGATCAAGGATGCTGCGGTGCTGTCCAACTGTCCCGACCGTGAGGTGCGACGCGACTGGATCCAGCGCATTCTCGATCACGACGGATACGAACTGAACGGCGTCAGGGACGAAGGCGGTATCGAAGCATGGATACGACTGGGCACCGCCACGGGCCTGACGCGCGACGAGATCACCGACCTGCGCCATGTCATTCCGGGCGTTCGCTTCGCCGTCGATGCGTATGTCGATTTCGCCCGGACGAAACCCTGGCAGGAAGCGGTCTGCGCGTCCCTGACCGAACTGTTCGCGCCAGCGATCCACAAGCAACGCCTGGCCACCTGGCCCGAGCACTACCCGTGGATCGATCCGGACGGCCTGCAGTATTTCCGCAACCGGGTGACGCAGGCCAGACGCGATGTGGAACAGGGTCTGTCGGTCACGCTTGCCTATTTCGACACGCTGGCTGCACAGCACCGGGCACTCGACATTCTTCGTTTCAAGCTCGACATCCTCTGGGAAATGAACGATGCGATGGCAACCCGCTACGGCCTGCCGGACATGGCGCCGCGTGCGACGCGTGAGGGTGCCTGAATGACGACACCCGACACTGTCGCGCTGGACGCGGTGCCCTCGCTGTCGCGCAAATTCCGCCTGCAATACGAAGAGGTGCAGCAAGCCTGGGTGCTGCTCTACCCGGAAGGCATGGTGAAACTCAATCCGAGTGCGGCCGAGATTCTGCAGCGCTGCGACGGCGTGCGAGACCTGCACGCGATCGTGGCCGAATTGGAGAGCGCATTCGATCAACCGGATCTTGCCGATGACGTGGCCGCTTTCGTCACGATCGCACGCGATCAGCACTGGATCACACTCGCGTGACCGCGCTCGATCGTCATCCGTTCGGAGGATCGACCGTTCGCCAACGTTGCATCGGCCTACACACTGGAACTCGACATGTCCATGAACAACATACCGTCACTTTCGCCATCGGCGCCGGCGACCGCGCGTCCGGACACTCCGGGGCCGCCGCTCTGGTTGAACGCCGAACTGACCTATCGATGCCCGCTACATTGCGTGTTCTGCTACAACCCTGTCGACTTCGCCAATCACGACAGCGAACTCGATACGATGACCTGGGTGCGCGTTCTGCGCGAGGCCAGGGCGCTCGGCAGCGTCCAATGCGGTTTCTCGGGCGGTGAACCGCTGGCTCGTGACGACCTCGAGTTCCTCGTCGGGCAGGCCCATCGCATCGGCTTCTACACGAACCTGCTCACCTCGGGGGTCGGCCTCGATGCCGAACGCGCGCGCGCACTCAAGGATGCCGGACTGGATCACGTGCAGTTGTCGTTCCAGGACTCGACGCGGGAACTGAACGACTTCCTGTCGCATACCAAGACCTTCAAGCTGAAGCACCGGATTGCCGCCCTCATCAAGGACCACGACTGGCCCATGGTGCTCAACTGCGTGACGCATCGCCTGAACATCGACTATATCGGCGAGATCATCGACATGGCGGTCGAACTCGGCGCCGAGTACCTCGAGCTCGCCAATGTGCAGTTCTATTCGTGGGCCAAGGTCAACCGCTCACAACTGCTGCCATCGCGCGAGCAGATCGAACGCGCCGAACGCGTGACGAACGAGCGCCGCCAGCGATACGGCGACCGTATCCGGATCTTCTTCGTCGTGCCCGACTATTACGAGAAGCGACCGAAGAAGTGCATGAACGGCTGGGGTAACGTGTTTCTCACGATTGCACCCGATGGTACTGCCCTGCCTTGCCATACGGCCGGCATGCTGCCCGGCCTCGCGTTTCCCAACGTCGCTGAACATTCGATCCGCCACATCTGGTATGAATCCGAAGGCTTCAATCGTTTCAGAGGCAAGGGTTGGATGAAGGAACCCTGCCGCTCGTGTCCGGAGCAGGACATCGATCTCGGTGGCTGCCGTTGTCAGGCCTACATGCTGGCAGGCGACGCAGCACTGGCCGATCCGGTCTGCGACAAATCACCGGCACGGGGCGCCATCGACCTTGCGATCGCCGAAGCACAGATGCCGCCGCTTCCGATCGAAAAGCCGCTGGTGTTCCGCGATCCCAGATCGTCACGCGAACTGGGCGCAGCCGGCCCTGCCGCAAGTGTGGTCGACCGCGTTCACCGCTGATCAACGCGGGGCCGGCGAACCGGACCATGCGGCGCTGCGCGCCGGACCGCG
>JBGSTN010000757.1:0-2873 GCA_041736455.1 Burkholderiaceae bacterium
GGAGTGGGCGGCATCGAAGCCGAAGCTGCGATGCTGGGCCAGCCAATGTTTCTGCCCAAGCCCGTCGTTCTCGGCGTCAGGACGCGCGGCGCACTGCCGCCCGGCACCACCGCGACCGACCTCGTGCTGATGTTGACGCAAATACTGAGGGCGCACGGCGTCGTCGGCAAGTTCGTCGAGTTCTTCGGCCCCGGCTTGAGTAGTCTGAGCATCGCCGACCGCGCCACGCTGTCGAACATGTCGCCAGAGTTCGGTGCTACTGCGACCCTGTTCCCGGTCGACGCCAACACCTTGACGTACCTGCGCTTGACCGGTCGCGGTGACATCGTCGATCGGGTTGAGCGCTATACGCGCGAGCAAGGCCTGTTCAGGACCGACGACGATGCCGAGCCGTTGTTCAGCGAAGTGCTTGACTTCGACCTGAGCAAGGTCGAGCCGAGTGTTGCCGGCCCCAAGCGGCCGCAGGATCGGGTTGCGCTTGCGGCTGTTGCGGAGTCGTTCCAGTTGGCACTCGAGGGCGTGGCAGCGCAGGTGAGTGCGAACGAGATCGCGCGGCTGGTTGCAGAAAGCTGCACCGAAGCCGGCGAGTTTCTCGAATCACCTCCGGAACAGCTGGAGCTTCGCAACGCCGCGACATCCGTGACGCACGGCTCGGTCGTCATTGCCGCCATAACCAGCTGCACCAACACCTCGAACCCATCGGTCATGATCGCCGCTGGTCTGCTAGCGAAAAAGGCGGTCGAAGCCGGCCTGCAATCGCGCCCGTGGGTGAAGACATCGCTGGCGCCGGGCTCGCGTGTCGTCACGCAATACCTCGACGAGGCGGGCCTGACGCCCTATCTCGAGAAGCTCGGTTTCAACCTGGTGGGCTACGGCTGCACGACTTGCATCGGTAACTCCGGGCCACTGCCTGAAGAAGTCGCCGATCTGATTAACAGCGAGGACTTGACGGTAGCGGCAGTCCTGTCGGGGAACCGCAACTTCGAGGGTCGTATTCACGCCCAGGTGAAGGCGAGTTACCTGGCATCGCCGCCCCTGGTTGTTGCCTACGCGCTAGCCGGCACCGTGCTGGGTGACCTGACTCGCGACCCGCTGGGCACCGGCGCCGGCGGCAAGCCGGTGTACCTCAAAGACGTCTGGCCGACGGCCGAGGAGATCCAAACCCTGATTGGCTCGTCAGTGTCGTCGCAGCAGTTCGAACTTGAATACGGACGCATCTTCGAAGGCGACGACAAATGGAAGAGCATGCCGGCACCGACCGGCACGCTGTTTGAATGGTCCGACGACTCAACCTACGTGCGCGAGCCCTCGTACTTCATCAACCTCGCCGATGAACCGGCCGCACTCGCCGACATCCACGGAGCGCGAGCGCTGGCCTTGCTGGGCGACTCGATAACCACCGACCACATTTCCCCGGCGGGATCGATCAGCGCCGATTCGCCAGCTGGCAAGTATCTTCTTGAACACGGTGTGTCACGGGCTGAATTCAACAGCTTCGGTTCGCGGCGCGGCAATCACGAAGTCATGATGCGCGGCACCTTCGGCAACATCCGTCTGCGCAACGCAATGGCACCTGGCACCGAAGGGCCGTGGACGGTGCACGTGCCAAGCAGCGACACGATGAGCATTTACGACGCCGCCATGCGCTATCAGAATACGGGCACGCCGCTGATCGTCATCGCCGGGCGCGAATATGGTTCGGGAAGTTCGCGCGACTGGGCCGCCAAGGGCTCGGCATTGCTCGGCGTCAAAGCGGTCATCGCCCAGAGCTACGAGCGTATCCACCGTAGCAACCTGGTCTGCATGGGCGTGCTACCGTTGCAGTTCAAGGACGGTGAATCGGCGCAGTCGCTCGGTTTGGTGGGCAACGAGTCGTTTACCGTCACTGGTATCGCAGGAGGGATTGAGCCGCATCAAGGCGCAACAGTGACGGTGATCAGACTAGACGGGTCGCAAATGACGTTCGAGACAACGGTGAGGATCGATGCACCGGCCGAGGTCGAGTACTTCGTCAACGGCGGCATCCTCGACATGGTGTTGCGTCAGCTTCTGAAATCGCCATCGTCAGATCATCGACAAGATCGAGGCGAGGTAGGTGATGCATGATGCGCCGGTCGGGCGTGCAGCTCGGCCACCGGCTACCTGTTCGCTTCCCGGCCGAATACGCGCTGATGGCCATCCTGTTCATCTTCGCCGCGCTCTGTCTCGGCGAGGTCCAGAGTCATTACGAAAGGTACTGGTGGTGGGACATTGCTCTGCACACCACATCCGGTCTGTTGCCGGGAATTCCTGGCTTCCTGCTCGTCTATCTGCTGAGCGAACAAAATCGTATCGATTTGAACATGCGTCCAGGGTTCGTTGCATTCTTCGCTTTAGTCTTCGCGGTCGCAGTCGGCACATTCTGGGAGATCTTCGAATTAACCGTCGATCAGGTCGTTGGCACAACGATGCGAAAAGCCCATACTCGCCGAGCCATCGGGGCTCACCGACACGATGTGGGACCTGATCGTCGACGCACTGGGTGCGAGCGTGATCAGCGCCTTTGCCTGGTGGCACATGAAACGCAACCTGCGCTGGTTCATCGACCTCTGGATCGACCGGAGTCACCGAGCGAAATCCGCAGCTTTTGCGTTGTTTATTGTCGCTAAAGAGCCTCAATGCACTCATTGACTCACGACTATTCCGCCGTGATGCCGGCAAAGCGCGAGGTGCCGTGCCTGTCTCTCGATCAGCCGACCCAGCTTCTCGGGTTGAACCGGCATGCCTGCAAGATTCTCGAGGGCTACCGCGGCTACGGCCCGGACGGTGCCTGCGCAATCTACCGCTCCTTATGAACGCCTTCGCCCGCCTGCACGCGCTGCTCGTCGACGACG
>JBGSTN010000775.1:0-3082 GCA_041736455.1 Burkholderiaceae bacterium
CGACCCGTTGCGAGCCGCACAATTGCGAACCACCGTCAGGCGAGCTTCGCCAGCGCCTTTTCCAGCGTGCCGACCGTGCGGTCGATGTTGTTGAGCTTGTCCAGCCCGAAGAGGCCGACACGGAACGTCCGGAAATCGGCCGGCTCGTCGCACTGCAGGGGTACGCCGGCGGCCGTCTGAAGGCCCATATCACGAAACTTCTTGCTCGACTGGATATCGGGATCGGTCGTATAGCTGACGATCACGCCCGGCGCCTGGTAGCCCTCGACAGCCACGCTCGGGAAGCCGGCCGCCAGCAGTGCCATCCGCACTCGAAGGCCGAGATCCCATTGTGCCCGGCACATCTTGTCGAAACCTGCCTCACGCGTCTGCAGCATCACGTCCCGGACGGACGCAAGAGAATCGGTCGGCAAGGTCGCGTGATAGAGGTGACCGCCGGCCTCGTAGGCCTCCATGATCTGCAGCCATTTCTTCAGGTCGCAGGAATAGCTCGAGCTCTCGGTATCGCCGATCCGGGCGCGGGCGCGTTCGCCCAGCATGACGAGTCCGGCGCACGGCGAGCCGCTCCATCCCTTCTGTGGTGCCGAAATCAGCACATCGATGTCGAGTGCCGCCATGTCGAGCCAGATCGTGCCGGATGCCACGCAATCGATCACGAGCAGACCGTCGACCTCGTGCACGGCCTGAGCCAGCGAACGGATGTAGTCGTCGGGCAGGATCATGCCGGAGGAGGTTTCGACATGTGGCGCGAAGACGACCGCGGGACGATCCCGTTTGATCGCGTCGACGACCTCTTCGATCGGGGCGGGCATGAAGGGCGACTGGCTGTCGGTGCTGACCCGGCGAGCCTTCATCACCGTTTCATCGGCGACCACCCGACCCATCTGGAAAATTTGCGACCAGCGGTAGCTGAACCAGCCATTGCGCACGACCAGCACGTGTTTGCCGCCTGCAAACTGGCGCGCAACCGCTTCCATGCCGAAGGTGCCGCTGCCCGGCACGATGATCGCGCTGCGGGCGTGATAGACCTCCTTCAATACGGTCGAGATATCCGTCATCACGCGTTGAAACCTGACGGACATGTGATTGAGCGCACGGTCGGTGTAAACGACCGAATACTCGAGCAGACCGTCGGGGTCGACGTGGGGGAGCAAGCCGGGCATTGCAGTTCCTTGAAGACGCGAAAACGGTGAAAGCGTACCACGCGCTCCCCGCTCACCAGCAAAAGTCCGCGCCGGTCGAACCCTCCCTCCAGTGCAGTTCTTGACGCCCGACATGCCGCCCATCGGATACGGAAGCGAGCCGGCCCATGACGCGCCGCGGCCGTCGCGAAGGTGACTTCAGCCGTCACGCGGTTGTCCGAAGCCGTCGCGACTCGTCGTCAGCCGTTGCGAAGGTAGTACGAATCGTCGAAGAGCCGCACTGTTCCTGGCATGAACACCACCATGATCGTGATGATCATGCCTTCGAGCGTTGCTTCGCCACCAGCCAGCAGCAGGGCGAACGCAAGATAGTCTTCCCTCATGACCGGCGCGATCGGATCGATCGCGCCACGCACCAGCATCGTGACGACTTGCTGCGTTGCATAGACGGCGAAAAGACCGAAGAAACCGCACCCGAGCAGGAACACGAACGGGTTTCGCGGCAGGTGCTGACGAGCCAGCGATGCGATCACCGTCATCATCGTGACCGGCAGCACGCCGGCACACAGGATCCGCAGCCCGAGCGTGCGCAGCTCGGCCTGCAGCAGCGAATCGAGGGTGAGCACGATCGCCATCGTGACGATCGCCCGTGGATAGCCCAGCACCAGGGCCAGCGCCGCGCCGGCGAGGTAGTGCAACTCGATGCCGGCCGGCAGGTTGGCGGACATCTGATGGCCGACGAACACGACGGCGGTCGCGACGGCCCACACATGAAGGTCCTGCAGGGTGGCCTGGCGCCATTGCAATCTCGTCATCGCTTCGCCCACGAACAATGCGGCCAGGCCAAGGCTGATCACCATGATCGTCACGCCCGGGTCGAAGGCGAACATGATCGGAAAGCTCAGTGGATCTCGGCCGCGCTGGCGAGGGCCGCACGCAGCTTGTCGATCGAGAAGTCGCTCGCGCGCGCGCACGCAAGGATCACTGCTTCACGTCGCACCAGCAGATCGACAGCCGCGGGTATCTTCGCCACCACGTTCGCGGGAACGACCACGGCACCGTGGCGATCCGCATGAACGATGTCGCCGTCCGAAACGGTCATCCCGACGACATTGACGGTCCCGCCGAAATCGGTCACGTGGACATGGGCGTGGCTGGGACCGATCTTGCCGGCAAGCATCTGGAAGCCGGGGGCGCACTGGTCGATGTCGCGGATCGACCCGTTCGTGACGACGCCGAGGCAGCCGAGACCGAGGTGTATCGCGGTATTGACCTCTCCCCAGAAGGCACCCATGCCCGGATTCGGATCGAGATCCTGAATGACACTGATCGTGGGCAGGTCACCTTGCGCCACATATTCGTAATAGGCGATGCGCTGGGCAGCCGCCTTGGGTGCCGGAACAGTGGACGGCGCCAGCGCCCGGATCATGGCCGTGCGTGCGATGCCGACCATCGGCGGATACTCGGGGGCACGGCAGACGAGGTTCTCGATCGTGAAGCCGAGGGCGCGACGTTCGGGCGCAACGAGTTCCAACGCGTTGCAGATCGTGGGCGTATCCCACTGTTGCAGGGTCTTGAGTGCGGCGGCGGTGATCTGGGTCATGGGTTTGTCTCGTTTGCCTGGTAGGTTGGATGCAATCGGTCCGGGCCGATTCGCCATTGACTGGAACCGGCGAACCGCCGGATTCCAGCGCTGATCCTAACCCGTCAAGAAACCCTCCTTCGGAGGCAAGCCCCGCCTTGCGCACATCGAGGAGCGTGGCGAAGACTTTGCAAGCAAATGGAGTGCCCGTCGCCGGCGCTCGGCCATCAGGGCGCTCGTCAGTGCGTATCGCGCCAGACGACGACCAGTGCGATGACCGTCAGCGCGGCACCGGACCAGCCGATCAGAGGATTCAGGTCGTTGGCGATCAGCAGGGCGGCGAGCATGCCGCCGATGG
>JBGSTN010000783.1:0-5139 GCA_041736455.1 Burkholderiaceae bacterium
GCGATCCGTTGACCTGCGCCGGTGCGCACGCTGCGGCGGTATGGATCTGGCATGCACCGGTGCCGTACATGGTTGCCGTCACACACCTTGGCTGGCATCTGGTCGAGCATGCCTGTTTCGTCGCAAGCGCCGGACTGTTCTGGTGGTCGGTGCTGCGGGCCGGCAGACAGGCGGCCGGTCGTGCCATGCTCGCGTTGCTGATCACGCTGATGCATACCGGCCTGCTGGGCGCGTTGCTGACCTTCGCACGCGAGCCCCTCTATTGGCGCGAATCACGCGACCTGCAGGACCAGCAACTCGCCGGCCTGGTGATGTGGGTGCCAGGCAGCGCCGCTTATCTGCTTGCGGCTGCGTACGTTGCCTGGCGCTGGCTGGACGCTTCGCCGGTCGCCCGACGGGCACCGCACTTGCCGCGCACCCCGGATTGAAAATGGAGGAGCGAATGGCGGATCACCTGGACATCGAACGGAACCCGGGACCGGCGGGCGGCTGGGGCTCGGCCACGTCACTCGTGAAGAACCTGCGGCGGCATGCTTCGCCAGGTGCGATCACCGAACTTCCGCGCCAGAACAAGGTCGGCGGATTCGCGTGCGTCAGCTGCGCGTGGGCGAAACCGGCGAATGCGCACCTCGCCGAGTTCTGCGAGAACGGTGCGAAGGCGACCTTCGCCGAGCTCACCACGCGTCGCGTCGGCGCGGACTTCTTTGCGCGCCACGCGGTGGCAGAGTTGCTGAAGTGGCCCGACCGCGATCTCGAGGATCAGGGCCGGTTGACCGAGCCGCTACGCTACGAACCCGAGAGCGACACCTATGTTCCGGTGAGCTGGGCACAGGCATTCGCAGACATCGGCAAGCGACTCGCCGCCCTGCGCGAAAGCGACCCCGACGCGACCGTCTTCTACACGTCGGGTCGTGCCTCCCTTGAGACGGCCTACCTTTATCAACTGTTCGCACGGCTCTACGGAACGAACAACCTGCCCGACAGCTCGAACATGTGTCACGAGAGCACCTCGATCGGGCTGAAGCAGGCGCTGGGACAACCGATCGGCACGGTGCGCCTCGACGACTTCGAACACAGCGACTGTCTGCTCTTCTTCGGCCAGAACGTCGGCACGAACAGTCCCCGGATGCTGCATCCGTTGCAGGCCGCGCGCGAGCGGGGCGTGCCGGTCATCGTCTTCAATCCCCTGCGCGAGCGTGGACTCGAGGCATTCACCAATCCGCAGAACATCGTGCAGATGGCGACCGGCGGCCAGACGCAGATCGCGACGAACTACTATCAGGTCCGCGCGGGTGGCGACATTGCTGCGATTGCCGGCCTCTGCAAGGCGCTGATCGAAGCGGATGACGCAGCGCAGGCGCGTGGTGCGCCACGGGTCATCGATGTCGAGTTCATCGCCGATCATACGGACGGCTACGACTCGTTCGAGACATTCGTTCGCACCCTGGACTGGACGCAGATCGAGACCGAATCCGGCCTCGGCCGCGAGCAGCTGACCGTCGCCGCTCGTGTCTATGGCGGCGCACAGGCAGCGATCGGCATCTACGGCATGGGACTGACCCAGCACAAGCTCGGTGTCGAGAATGTCCGGATGCTGGTGAACCTGCTGCTGATGCGTGGCCATGTGGGCCGGCCCGGCGCCGGCGTCTGTCCGGTGCGGGGACATTCGAACGTGCAGGGTCAGCGCACTGTAGGGATCGCCGACAATCCGGCGCTCGTTCCGCTGGACCGCCTGGCACGCCAGTTCCGATTCGAGCCGCCACGTGAAAAGGGCATGAATACAGTCGAGGCCTGCGAGGCCATCCTCGCCGGACGCGTCAAGGCATTCATCGGCCTCGGTGGCAATTTCGTGCGTGCAGTGCCCGACCACGACCGCATCGAGCCCGCATGGCGCGAACTCGACCTGTCGGTGCAGATCGCGACGAAACTCAATCGAAGTCACCTCGTCACCGCGCGGGCTGCCTACCTCCTGCCCTGCCTGGGTCGCATCGAGCGCGACGTGCAGGCGCGCGGTGTGCAAACCGTCACCATCGAGGACAGCACCGCCTGTATTCATGCATCGCGTGGCCACCATCGACCGGCGAGTCGGCAATTGCTGTCGGAGACGGCGATCGTCGCAGCGCTCGCGAAGGCGACGCTGCCGCCCAATCCCCTCGTCGACTGGGATCGATTCGTCTCGGACTACAGCCTCATCCGCGATGCGATCGAAGCGACCTATCCGGAAGACTTTCGCGACTTCAACAAGCGTCTGAACCGGCCCGGCGGGTTCCCGCGACCGCTCGCCGCACGCGAGCGGCGTTGGAACACCGACAGCGGCAAGGCCGGCTTTTTCGTGCCACAGGCGTTGTCGGCAAACTTCGAGGGCGACGGACGTACCGAAGTCTTCCGTCTGATCACGCTGCGCAGCAACGACCAGTTCAACACGACGATCTACGGCTACGATGACCGCTTGCGGGGAATCGAAGGGACGCGCCGTGTCGTCTTGATGAACTGCGACGATCTATCCCGGCTGGGATTGCGCGAGGGCGATCGGATCACGCTTTCCAGCGCGGCCCGCGACGGACGGGTTCGTGAAGTGCATGACCTGCGCGCCGTTGCCTACGATGTGCCGAGAGGTTGCTGTGCCGGCTATTTTCCGGAATGCAATCCGCTGATTCCGCTCGAGCACCACGATCTGCAGAGCAAGGTGCCTGCCGCGAAGGCAGTGCCCGTGCACATCCGTGCTGCCGTCGACAACGGAGCGATCGATCAGCAACCATCGAATGGTCGCGATCCGAATCGGGCACGATGAGGCGGGGCACGTCGAAGCGGCATTGAGCGTCGAAGCGAGGTCGGCCGTCACCATGGCCGACCGGTCGCGGTCAAAGGAGTTTGTCCAGCGTGATCGGCAACTCGCGTATCCGTTTGCCGGTGGCGTTGCAAACGGCGTTCGCCACCGCCGCGCCCACGCCGGTGATACCGATCTCACCGACCCCGCGTGCGCCCATCGGCGTGTGCGGATCGGCGATGTCGGTCCAGATCACATCGATATCCGGCACGTCCATGTGCACGGGCACGTGATACTCGGCCAGGCTGGGATTCATGATGCGGCCATTGCGCAGGTCGAATTGCGTCTCTTCCATCAGCGCAAGGCCGAGACCCATCACGATCCCGCCGCGGAACTGGCTGGCAGCCGTCTTTGCGTTGATGATCCGCCCGCAATCGAACGAACCCAGGAAACGGCTGACCCGCAGTTCACCCGTCACGGCGTTCACACGAACCTCGCAGAACAGGGCGCCGTGCGAATGCATCGACCAGTGTTGCGCCTCCAGCGGCATCGGCGCGGTCGCTTCGACGACGATTTCCTCGCGTTCGTCGCGCGCGAGCAGTTCGGCGTAGCGTTCGAAGCGCGCCGGTTCGTGCAGCTTGTACAGCCCGCCGTCGCGGCAATCGACCTCGTCGCGCTTCAGGCCATAGAGCGGCGATCCGGTGTTCGCCATCTTCAGCAACTGGTCGACGAGTTCGGCATGAGCGGCCATCACCGCGCTTCCGATCGCCGCCGTCTGCTGTGATCCGCCCGCCAGGACGAGTCCCGGAAACGTCGAATCGCCGTAGCAGAACTTCACACGCTCGATGGGCAGGCCGAGTCGTTCGGCAACGATCTGTGTATGGGTCGTTGCCGTGCCCATTCCCATTTCATGAGCGGCGACGTGGACCTCGACACGCCCATCCCGGTGGAGCAGGATCCGCGCGGCACTGCCCGCCATCCGATAGTAGGGATAGGTGGCCGTGGCGCAACCCATGCCGACCAGCCACTCTCCTTCACGGCGCGCACCCGGTGTCGTGTGGCGTTGGTCCCATCCGAAGCGCTCGGCGCCTGCGCGGTAGGCCGCGACGATATTGCGCGACGAAAACGGCAGGCCGGTGGTCGGATCCTTGTCAGGCTCGTTGCGCAGCCTGAGTTCGACCGGGTCCATCCCCAGCGCGATCGCCATCTCGTCGACTGCCGACTCGAGGGCAAAGGTGCCGACCGATTCGCCGGGAGCACGCATGAAGGTGTTGGCCAGCATGTCAAGCCTGGCGACTTCGACGTCGAGCTTGAACGCGCCCGCTGCATAGGCGCTGCGCGCCGGAAGGATGAACGGTTCGGGCAGATCATTGTGTCCGCTCATCGCGACCGTGCCGGTGTGGATCAGCGCATCGAAGCGGCCGTCGGTCAGTGCACCGATTGCCACCCGCTGTTCGGTGAGCGTCCGCCCGCCGACCAGGCGATAGACACCTTCGCGGGTAAGCACCATGCGCACCGGACGACCGATGACTTTCGACGCGGCGGCCGCCAGGACCTGATGCCACCACAATGTCTTGCCGCCGAATCCCCCGCCCACGAAGGGCGACGTGACATGAACCCGGTCCTGCTCGATGCCGAAGATCTCGGCCATCGACCAGGCCATGTGCACGACCGCCTGAGATGCGTCATGAATGACGAGATCGCCGTCCTGCCATGCGACGGTAGCTGCGTGCAGTTCGATCGCATTGTGGTTGTGCCGCGGTGTTCGATAGATCGCGTCGACCCGATGGGGAGCGGACGCCAGCGACGCTTCCGCATCTCCGATCTCGAGTTTCAGGGGCCCACCCATGAACACCCCGGGCTCCAGCCCCTGAGCCCGTGCTGCCGCGATCGAGGTCGTCGCGGCCATCGATTCATAGGCGACGTCGACCAGCGTCGACGCGTAGTCGGCCTGTTCCTGCGTCTCGGCCAGTACCACGGCGATCGGTTGCCCGTTCCAGTGCACCCGGTCGTCCTGCATGACCGGCAGATCGATGCCGCCGGCCGCCTTCTCCTTCGAGAGGAACAAGGGCATCGGGTTCATGCGCGGCGCATTCCGGTGCGTCATCACCAGCACGACGCCAGGCGCGACTTCGGCGGCACCGGTATCCATCGTCGCGATGCGACCTTTGGCGATCGTGCTGAACACGAGCGCCGCGTACACCATGCCCTGCATCGGAAACTCGGCAGCGAAGCGCGCCTGTCCCGAGACCTTCGAGGGCCCGTCGACGCGGGAAATCGGCGCGCCGATGAGGCCCTGCCGGCGTTCGAGGAGCGGGTCGGGTCTGCCGCCGGGCATCCACGAGTCGGGGGCGTGCTCGACGGCCTTGGCA
>JBGSTN010000837.1:0-3415 GCA_041736455.1 Burkholderiaceae bacterium
CCGATCCGGTGGCCGGCACCGCCATGGCGAGCCCGATCGTCAAATGCCGTTGCGAATCCAGCGGGGCCGCTCACCCAACTGAACTACGGCGCGCACATTGTCGTGCGCCCAGGCCCAGATCCGGGCCGTGGTCTCGTTGGCCACGCCCGCGACATGCGACGTCAGCAGGCAATTGGGCAGCCCGATCAGCGGATTGTCGGGACGGATCGGCTCGATCTCGAACACATCGACCCCGGCCGCCGCGATCCGATGTTCACGAAGCGCCTGCGCGAGCGCCGGTTCATCGACGATGCCCCCGCGCGCGCAGCAGATGAAGACGGCGTGCGGTTGCATCAGGCCCAGTTCGCGGGCGCCGAACATGCGCCGTGTGGTGTCGTTCAGATCGGTGCAGATACTGACGATGTCGGAACTGGCATACAGCTCGTCCTTCTCGACTCGGCGGGCGCCGACTCCTGCAGCGACATCAGCGTTCACGTCGCAGACCTCGTTGTAGAGCAGCTCCATGTCGAACGCCTTTGCACGTTTGGCGAGCGATGAACCGGTGTTGCCGAAGCCGACGATGCCCAGGGTCTTGCCCTTCAGTTCATAGCAGAACGAAGTGAGCTTGCGAGCGGTCAGCCAGTCGGCAGCCTGGGTGGCCGCATTGGCTTCGGGCAGCCGCTTGTAGATCGCGAGCATCAACATCATCACGTGCTCGGCGACCGCCTCCTTGTTGACCGCTTCGATGTTGCACGCCGGCACGCCGTGTCTTGCGCAGGCGGCCAGATCGAGCGTTTCGTAACCGACGCCCAGCCGCTGGACGATCTTGAGCGCAGGCGCGGCTGCCAGGATCTGCTCGTTGACCGGCTCCATGCTGACCACGAACGCTTCGACGTCGCGCACTTTCGCCAGGTCGTCTTCGGAATAGCGGCCATTGTCGCCGACCTGCAGGCGAATGCCTTGGACATCGCGGGGAATGATGTCGTCCAGATCAGGTCGAACGCGCATCAGGTAGGCAATCTTCACAACTCGTCTCCTCGTGGATTGGATGGCGCCGTGCGCCTCTGGTGGTGGCAGTGTAATCGCTGCAGCCCGGGACGACTGCGCCGTTGCGGCGAGCGACGGTGCTAAGCTCGAAAACGAATCGAGCATGACGCGGACCAACGGGTGACAGGGACGATCTCGACGAGGTCGCTGCCTGCCGAACTGCATCGCGAAAATACGACCCCCGGAGCTTTTGATGACGACCGACACGAATCCCCCGGCCAGCCCGCTTCCTGCGGCCATCGCCGATACTCCCGCATCCGCCTCGGCGTCTTCGGCGGCATCCACAGATTCCGATGCAGTCGATGCCGCCGCGGACGCCCTGCCGGCTTCGACCGATTGGGCCGCGCTGGCGGCAAGCCTTGAAGGCCTGTTGCGACTGCGCAGTTTTCCGATCGGCATGAAACTCTTCGAGACCGAAGACGAGATGCTTGCCACCGAACGGATCCGTCGTCCTGGGAGGATCCACACGACCGACCAGATCGTCGCTCAGGCGGCACGACTCGGACGTACGGTGGGCATCACCGGAGACGACCTGGTCGGCGCACAGTGCCGCGCCGTGGTCGGGCTCGGCGCGCAGGACGTGCAATGGCGCTCGGGGCAGCACATGGTGGGCGTCTGGTATGCGACGCTGGTCGACGCCACCGCTCACCAGGCGGCAATGAATGTCGTGCCGCATGGCAGGTACCAGGCGCTTGCGGTTTCGCCCATCGCCAACGGCCGCCTCGACCCGCCGGACATCGTGATGTTCTACGCGACACCGGGCGCGATGATGTACTTCATCAACGGGCTCCAGTGGTCGGGCTACAAGCGCTTCGACTGGAGCGTGGTCGGTGAATCCGCCTGCGCCGATTCGTGGGGGCGGGCGTTGAGCAGACGCGAACCAAGTCTGTCGATTCCGTGTTTCGCCGAACGACGATATGGCGGCGTTCTCGATGACGAGATGCTGATGGCGCTGCCACCGGCATTCATCCCGAAAGCCATCGCCGGCATGAACGCGCTGGCGGCCAACGGCTTTCGCTATCCGTTTCCCCAGTACGGTATCGGCCAGGACGTGCGGGACGGCATGGCAGCGAGCTATCCTGATCGAGCGGCTTGATCGGACAGTAATCGGTCGAACGGGGACCGCGCCGCCCGGCCATCGCCGATGGCGCTGCGCGACGTGTGCCATCGGCAACCGTCATCCGGCATCCGGCATCCGGCATCGAACGATGCCTGCATCGGGCCTCTCTCGCGGGCGCTGAAACGTCGCGGCGAGGGACGCATTCCGCTAGACTGTGGTCCCGCCCGGAAGCCTCATGCCCAAATACGAAACCGAAACCACCCAGGTCGCCTTTCGCGACCTGAAACTGCCCACGACCCTGCTCAGCGCGCTCGATGCGGTGGGCTACGAAAATCCGACGCCGATCCAGGCGCGCACCATTCCCCCGCTGCTCGAAGGCAAGGACATCCTCGGCCACGCGCCGACCGGCACCGGCAAGACCGCTGCCTTCGCCCTGCCGGTACTCGCCCGCCTCGATCTGGCCAAGGCCCATGTCCAGGCGATGGTGCTCGCGCCGACCCGTGAACTGGCGATCCAGGTGGCCGAAGCGTTCCAGCGTTATGCGGTCAACCTGAAGAACTTCCACGTGCTGCCGGTGTACGGCGGCCAGGACTACGGCGGACAGATCCGGCAGCTGAGCCGCGGCGTGCATGTCGTCGTCGGCACCCCGGGACGGGTGATGGACCACATGCGCAAGGGCACGTTGAAGCTCGACGGCCTGAAGACCCTGGTGCTGGACGAAGCCGACGAAATGCTGCGCATGGGCTTCATCGACGATGTCGAGTGGATTCTCGACCAGCTGCCGAAAGAACGTCAGATGGCGCTGTTCTCTGCGACGATGCCGCGCGAGATCCAGAGCATCGCCAAGCGGCACCTGCGCGATCCGCATCAGATCACGATCGAAAGCAGGACGGCGACGGCCGAGACGATCCGACAGCGGTTCTGGCTGGTCAGCGGGATGCACAAGCTCGATGCCCTCACGCGCGTGCTGGAGGTCGAACCGTTCGACGGCATGTTGATCTTCGTGCGCACGCGCATCGCGGCGGTCGAACTGGCCGAGCGCTTGAGCGCGCGAGGCCATGCCGCCGAGGCGCTCAATGGCGACATGCCGCAGAAGTTGCGCGAGAAGACTGTCGAGCGCCTGAAACAGGGCGCACTCGACATCCTGGTCGCCACCGACGTCGCGGCGCGGGGTCTCGATGTCGAGCGCGTGAGCCATGTCATCAATTACGACATCCCGTACGACACCGAAGCCTATATCCACCGGATCGGGCGAACCGGGCGCGCCGGCCGCACGGGCGATGCAATTCTCTTCGTTGCGCCGCGCGAGCGACGCATGCTGAGCAGATC
>JBGSTN010000865.1:0-5781 GCA_041736455.1 Burkholderiaceae bacterium
GTCGCCTTCGGCTCCGCCCCCCTTGGAACGGGGGGCACCACCGGCGGCCGGGCGGAGCCCGCTCCGCGGTGGTTCGGGGGGTGCCTTGCTGCAGGTTCCGGTGATGCAGTTGACGCGATGCGCGCGGGACGGTTGACATGAGTGCCAGCGACAAGAAGATCCAGCCGATCATTGTCAAGCGGATCAAGAAGGGCGGTCACGGCCATCATGGCGGCGCCTGGAAGATCGCCTATGCGGACTTCGTGACCGCGATGATGGCTTTCTTCCTGCTGATGTGGCTGCTCGGATCGACGACCGAGGGGGATCTGAAGGGCATCTCCGATGTGTTCAGTACGCCGCTGAAGGTCGCCATGATGGGAGGCCGTGGCAGCGGTGACAGCACCAGCGTGATCCAGGGTGGCGGCCAGGATCTCACGCGCAGTTCAGGCGAAATCAAGCGGGGCGACAACGATCCGAAGGAACGCACCCGCAATCCCCACGCTCTTGCGGCCGAGAACAAGCGGCTGGAAGGCAAGCGTCTGAAGGCGCTGAAGGAGCGGATGGAGACCGTGCTGAACAATGATCCGCGGCTCAAGAAGATGCGCGACCAGATCCGCATGGACATGACTGCCGAAGGCCTGCGCATCCAGATCGTCGACGATCAGAAGCGGCCGATGTTCGATAACGCCAGTGCGGCGGTCAAGGACTACATGCGGGACCTGCTGCGCAGCATCGGCGCAGTGCTCAATGAAGTGGACAACCCGATCTCGCTCTCGGGACATACCGATTCGCGACCGTTTTCATCGGGCCAGCGGTCGTATTCGAACTGGGAACTCTCCGCCGAACGCGCCAATGCATCGCGACGCGAACTGATCGCCGGCGGGATGTTCGAAAGCAAGGTGATGCGTGTCGTCGGCATGGCGTCGGCCGTGCCGTTCGACGCGACCGACCCGCGCAGCGAAGTCAACCGCCGGATCGCCATCGTCGTGCTCACCGAGGACGCCGCCAACGCCATGCGCGAGTCGGCCGAGTTTCCGCCCGAAACCGAAGCAATTAAAGAATCCCAACCCGAACCCGAACCTGATACTGAACGACCCGGAGTCGCGCGACAATGAACCCGAACATGAAGATACTCATCGTTGACGATTTTGCGACGATGCGACGCATCATCCGCAATCTGCTCAAGGAACTGGGCTATGAGAATTGCGAGGAAGCCGAGGATGGCGTCCATGGCCTGGCCAAGGCGAAGACTGGCGATTTCCAGTTCGTGGTGTCGGACATCAACATGCCCAACATGAATGGCTTCGACATGCTCGACGGCATCCGCAAGCATCCACCGACCGCGACACTGCCGGTACTGATGGTGACAGCCGAAGCCCGCAAGGAGGACATCGTCCGAGCCGCCCAGCTCGGCGCGTCCGGATACATCGTCAAACCGTTCACCAAGGGCACTCTCGAAGAAAAACTGAACAAGATCATTGCCAAGATGGCAACGGCGTGAGACCTCGATCATGACCCAACAAGTCGCTACCACAGAAAAACCGGAATCGGATCAGGTGTTCCGCGCGATCGGCCTGCTCACGCGCATGCTGCACGATGCATTGCGCGAGCTCGGCGTGAACAACGGCCTGCACGAGGCGATGCATTCGATACCGGATGCGAAAGCCCGGATGGAGTACATCGGCAAGATGAGCGGGGAGGCGGCCGACAAGGTGATCTCCCAGGTGGAGGCGGGCAAGAGTCGTCAGCAGGCGCTGGCCAAGCTCGCCGACGGCGCCGAACTCGCGCTGAAGAAGGATCCCGTGCAGGCGGTGGCCACGGGCGGTGTCCTTCAATTCATCGAGAAGGTCCGGGCCAGTTCGCACGACACCGACAAGTTGTTCACCGAGATCCTGCTCGCCCAGTCGTTTCACGACCTGACCACCCAGGCAATGGGCAAGGTGCTGGCGACCACGACCAAGCTGGAGCAGGAGCTGGTCAAGCTGCTGGTCGAAGTGTCGCCGCATGATGCACCGGCCGCGCCGCGCGTTGCGGCTGGCCCGACCGGCCCGTCGATCGACAAGACCGATCCCGGCGTCGTGACGAGTCAGAGCCAGGTCGACGATCTGCTCGAGAGTCTGGGGTTCTGACCAACGCCCGGTCCGCTCGGCCGAACGGTCGAATCGTCGTTTTCATCGAGAGAAGCGCCGATCAGCACCAACTGATCGGCGCTCTGCATTTCCCGCCAGCCAGAATAATCGGTTACCGGAAATACAGTCGATCATTTGATGGCCGAACAGGCACCCAGTCGCGAAGACAAGCAGTTACCCGCGTCCGAACGCAGGCTCAGGCAGGCGCGGGAGGAAGGCCAGGTAGCGCGTTCACGCGACTTCGGTCACATCATGCTGCTCGCACTGACTTTCGGCACCTTCGCGATGTTGTCCGGTTCGCTGAGCCGGCAGGCGACGAATCTCTTCAAGACGGGTCTGCGATTCGACGCGGGTCCGCACGAATCACCGCAGGCGGTGCTCGCCAGCACGTTGGAACTCGCGCTCGATGGTTTCTGGTTGCTTCTGCCCACCGCTGCGGCCGGCATGCTGGCTGCGTTCATCGCCGCCGTGGTCCCGGGCGGGCTCACGATGACCGGCGCGCCGCTGGTTCCGAAATGGAACCGCGTCAGTCCGATCGCCGGACTTTCGCGACTGTTCGCCAGGGGGCATCTCATCGACTCGCTGAAGTTGACCGTCATCATCGGCTTGCTGGCGCTTGTCGGTGTGCTCTACGTGGTATCGACGTTCGCAGATTTCGCCAGGCTGATCAGTCTGCCGCTGGGCCCGGCGATGAGCGACGCATGGCGCATCATCGTGCCAGGTGCCGCCGCGATGCTCCTGCTGATCTTCGTCGCCGCGGCCATCGATGTGCCGATGCAGTGGTTCAGGCATCGCGGTGATCTGCGGATGACTCGCGAGGAGGCTCGCAAGGAGCACAAGGAGAGCGATGGTGATCCGCATCAGAAAGCGCGCCTGCGCGCACGCCAGCGGGAGATCAGTACTGCTCGCATGATGACGGCCGTGCCGAAAGCCGATGTCGTCATCAACAACCCGACACACTATTCGGTCGCGCTGGTGTACCAGGGCGATGGCATGCGGGCGCCGCGCGTCGTCGCCAAGGGCGCCGATCTCGTGGCACTGAGGATTCGCGAAATTGCAGCGCATCATGGCGTGCCGCAGTTCGAGGCGCCGCCTCTGGCTCGTGCACTGTTCGCCCACGTCAAGATCGATCAGGAGATTCCGGGCTCGCTCTATGGCGCTGTAGCGCAGATCCTGGCCTACGTGTATGCATTGCGCCAGACCTTGCCGCGTGGCGCGCGGCCTGTCCGCGCGCCCGATGTCAGGGATCTGCAAGTGCCGCCCGAGCTCGATCCGGCCAATGCCGTACCGGCGAGGGCGGATTGATGGCCACCAGCACCAGGGGCTCCAGCAGGACCGGCACGACCAGCGCCACCGGCAAGTCCGCCGCGCAGCCCCTCACATCGCGGTCGGCACCGGGTACCCGCCTGACGCTGGGTCGATTCACCGTCGATCTTCCGCCGACGCAGGCCCTCGCAGTGCCGATACTGATCGTGGCGATGCTGGCCATGATGATCGTGCCGCTGCCGCCGATCCTGCTCGACCTGCTGTTCTCGTTCAATATCGCGCTGGCGCTGGTCGTCGTGCTGGTTGCGGCCTATACGGTCCGGCCGCTCGATTTCGCGGTCTTCCCCTCCGTGTTGCTGGTCACGACGCTGTTGCGGCTCTCGCTCAACGTGGCGTCCACCCGCGCCGTGCTGATGGAAGGGCATACCGGTACCGACGTCGCCGGCCAGGTGATCGAGTCGTTCGCGCAATTCGTGGTGGGCGGCAATTTCGCGGTCGGCATCATCGTGTTCGCGATCCTGACCGTCATCAATTTCGTCGTCGTCACCAAGGGTGCCGGCCGGATCGCCGAGGTGTCCGCGCGTTTCGCCCTCGATGCGATGCCCGGCAAGCAGATGGCGATCGACGCCGACCTGAACGCCGGTCTGATCGAACAGGACGAGGCGCGCAGGCGGCGACGCGAAGTGGGCCAGGAAGCCGATTTCTTCGGCGCGATGGATGGTGCGTCCAAGTTCGTGCGCGGCGATGCAGTCGCCGGCATCATGATCCTCGTCATCAATATCGTGGGTGGCCTGGTACTGGGCATGCTGCAGCACAAGATGACGTTGTCGGCAGCGGCCGACAACTACGTGCTGTTGGCGATCGGCGATGCGCTGGTCGCACAGATTCCGTCACTGGTCATCTCGATCGCGGCGGCCCTCGTGGTTTCGCGCGTGGGCAGCGACGACGACGTCGGCGGTCAGATCTTCAAGCAGCTCTTCAACATGCCGCGCGCGATGGGTCTCACCGCGGCGGTGATCGGCGTGCTCGGTGCGGTCCCCGGCATGCCGCATCTCGCGTTCTTCGCACTTGCCGCAGCTTGTGGTTACCTCGCCTGGTGGTTGCCCTCGCTCGAGAAGGCGGCCGCGCAGAATGCCGAACAGGCGGTCCAGGCGCAGAACGAGGAGCATCCGGAGAGCAGCGATGCGACCTGGAAGGACGTGGTGCCGGTGGATACGCTCGGCCTCGAGCTCGGGTACAAGCTCATCACGTTGGTCGACCACGACAACGGCGCGGAGTTGCTGTCGCGGGTCAAGGGCGTGCGCAAGAAGTTCGCGCAAGAGGTCGGCTTCCTGCCGCCGGCAGTCCATATCCGGGACAACCTCGAGCTCAAGCCGGCCACCTACCGGGTCACGCTGAAGGGCGTCACCGTCGGCCAGGCGGAATGCTTCCCGGGCATGTGGATGGCAATCAATCCCGGGCGCGCGACGACGGCATTGAAGGGACCCGTCACGAAGGATCCGGCGTTCGGACTGCCCGCCAACTGGATCGAAGCCGGGCAGCGAGAGCGCGCCCAGGCGGCAGGCTACACCGTGGTCGACGCGGCGACCGTCATGGCGACGCATCTGCACCATCTGATGCAGACGCATGCGTCGCAATTGCTGGGTCGCGCCGAAGTCCAGCAATTGCTCGATCATGCGGGCGAGTTCGCATCCAAGCTGGTCGATGAAGTGGTGCCCAAGGTGGTTTCGGTTGCCCGCTTGCAGCGCGTTCTCCAGAACCTGTTGAGCGAATCGGTTCATGTCCGCGATATCCGCACGATCCTCGAGGCGCTCGCCGAGCACGGGCCGTCTACCGACGATGCCGATGCGCTGACCGAAGCGGTACGGCGGGCACTAGCGCCCGCACTCGTCCAGCAGATCTTCGGCACCGCGCAGCAGCTCGACGTGATCGCGATCGATCCCGAACTCGAGCAACTGATGCTTCAGGCGCTCGGCGCCGGCGAGCATTCGGCCATCGAACCGGGCGTGGCGGAGTTCTTCGCCCGCTCGGCGGCCAGCGCCGCCAACGAACAGGAAGAAGACGGCATGCCTGCCTGTCTGCTGGTACCCGACGCGATCCGCTCGGCCGTCGCGAAGATGGTTCGCAAGGCGGCCACGCGACTGCGTGTACTCGCGCACGGCGAGATTCCTGAAACCCACAGTATCCGCATCGGCAAGATCATCGGAGCAACCAAATGACGGCCAGACAGTTCATCGCCCCTACTGCTCGCGAAGCGCTCGACATGGTGCGCAATGCGTTCGGGCCGGACGCCGTGATCCTGCAGAACCGCAAAGTGCCCCAGGGCGTTGCCGTGACGGCGATGCGCGAGTCCGATCTCGAGGGTCTGCAGGCGGCATCGCAGCCGGCTGCGCCACAGCGGCCTGCC